>NZ_JAYWVC010000370.1:0-4612 GCF_036281785.1 Streptomyces chiangmaiensis
CGGTGTCGGTGTGGGCGATGAGCGCTCTCACCTGCGGTTTCATGGCCTGTTCTGGACCTGCGGGGCGCCCGGGGACTTCTCAGGGACATTCGGTTGTGGATCTTGATCGAACCACTCGTCCATGGCGGCGAGGCCCCGCTTGCCCGCCCCTGGCATGAAGTGAGCGTAGTGCGTCAGCGTGGTCTGCGGCGAGGCATGCCCGAGCCACTCCGACACGCTCACGATCGACTCGCCGGCCTCGAGCTGGGTACTTGCGTACGTGTGCCGGAGGACGTGGAACATGTCCTCGCGGGAGAGTTCGTAGACGGGGTACCGACGGCTGCGGCCTCCGTACGTCTCGGCTTTGTCGCCGACCTTCTTCACGACACCGGCCGCCGCGAGTGCGGGCCGCCAGCTCAGCCTGTTCCACATCGAGTAGTTGACTCGATTGTCCTGCGAAGTGATCAGGACCAGCCGGACGCTGATCGGTTTGCGCTGTCGCGCTTCCAGCTCGGTCGTCGGCGGTTCAGGGTTGCGCCACGGGAGCGTGCAGGCGACCGAAGGGAAGCGGCGCAGGTGGTCCTGGACACGCCTGGCGAGGTTGGGGGAGAGGGGAACGTCTCGCGTCTTGCCGCCCTTGGGCAGGCAGAAGTACGGCCTTCCCTTGGAGTCCCACCGCAGCTGTCGGCGGACGTGTACGACACCGGCATCGAAGTCCAAGTCATCCTCGCTGAGACCGAACGCCTCGCCTTGGCGCAGGCCGAGGCCGACACCGAGGTCCACCGCGATGCGGTATCGATCCTGGAGGCCCGCCCGGACGGCATCCACGGTCGGCCTGGCCCATGCCTTGGCCTTCCTCTTCGCGGGTTTGGGTGCCTTGACAGTCCGGCGGGCCTTGCAGGGGTTCTTGACCAAGCGGCCGTCGTCGACGGCGGCTTCGAGGATCGTGGAAAGGTGGATCCAGATCACCTGGGCCGTGGACGCCTCGACCCGTGTCAGCAACTGGGCCTTCCAAGCGCGCAGTACGGCAGCGTCGATGTCCCGGAGCGCTGTTGCACCCAGGAACGGGATGATGTGGTTCCAGATCTTGCTGCGCATGGGGGCGGCGGTCGACGGTTCGTCCGATCGGCCCGGCCACCAGTGCTTCTCGATGTACTGGGCGAGGGAGATCGCCCCGTCACGGGGGTCGACGAATTCGCCACGCGTGGTGTCGGTCTGTGCCTTGGCGAGCCACTGCTTCGCGTCCTCGCTCGTGTCGAACGAGCGGTCCCGGACACCCGGGATGCCCTTCACCCGATAGCGCTTGCCCTGACCCCACAGGGCAGTTCGCTCCCGCTTACCGGTGTCCTTGTTGGGCTTCTTCTTGAGCCAGCGGTCTTCTATGTACCCCGCCAAGGGAATGTTCTCCTATGAACTCAGTTCGGCATGGTCGTATGTCATGGTGGAAAGCTGCGCGCCGGAACTCCGAAAGATCGACGGACCACCTTCAGGCTCGTCGACAGCGTTCAAGGAGTGCGTGCGGCGCGCCTCGTCGGCGACTGGATGAGAGGATTGAGAGCAGCGTTGGAACGTGAATCCGCCTGCTCCTGCGCTATGACCCACTCATCGAGTGCCGAGATCCTGTACATGACGCGGCGGCCCATGCGGAAGCTCGGCGGACCCTGTCGTCGGTGGCGCCAGACATACAGGGTGTTTGGTGAAACACCGAGGTATTCCGCCGCCTTGTTCAGATTCAAGAACGCGGCTTCATGCGTGGACGCGATCTGATCGTGCATCTGCGGTCTCCAGGGTGAGAAACGTTGATGAACCCACGATCCGGAGAAGTCTGGGCTTGGTGAAACCGTGAAATTCTGATAGCGCGCGTATTGGCTGTCTCAGGGAGTGCTGAGGTGCGACGGTTGAGCTCGGGCTCAGCAGTCCATCGCGCTGGAACATCCTCTCGTTGAGCTGCGGTCTTGCCGGCATCCGTACGTTGGCATGGTGTTCGCGCAGGTCTCAAGTCATGGGCGTCTGCTGTAGGCGTACTACCGTGAGCGCCAGCGACGGGTGAGGCGGCAGCGGACTGATAGCCGAGATAACGTCGTGATGTCGGCGTCTGCCGGTCCACGTGTTCTCCGCGCAGGCGGAGGTGATCCGCAGGCGGGGGAGTTGGCGCCGCTGGGCGTACAGACGGACATCGCTCGAAATTCATGTGGGGGTCGAACCACGGCCCCGGCATAGTTGATCTTTGATGGGTTTTGGGTTGTTTGTCCGTGGAGTGAGGTGGCAAGTTGCAAGGCGAGCACGGCCTCTGATGATCTTTCAGGTTCCTACGCCAGAAGATCGTCTCAGGAGCCGCGCTCGTGCCCGCATCCTCCCTGATCAGCCCTGTCCTTGGCCAGCTCACCGACCTCGCGCTGTGCCGAGCTCGCCATCGACCCTGTGGCAGTGGAGTCTGCGCTGGCCAGCAGGCTGCGGCAGGTCCCTGACCGGCGCGCGGAGCGGGGGCGGCGGCACCCCCTGACGGTGATCCTGGTGCTGGCCGCGTGCGCGACGCTGGTGGTCGGCGGCGACTCCATGACCGCGATCTGGCAGTGGGCCGCCCGCGCCCCACAGGTCAAACTGGCCCGTATCGGCGCCCGGTACGACCCGCTGGCCGGCCAGTACCTCGTACCCAGCGAACGCACCTTCCGCCGCGTGCTCGCCGACCTGGACGCCGACGCCCTGGACGCGGCGACCTGCGCATACGTCACCGAAGTCGCGTCCGGAACGGCACCAGCGCCCGAGATCCCGCGCACCCCGGGGCCCATCGAGCGCGAACAGCGCCGCGCCGCCCAGCGGGCGGTGGAACACCCGGCGCCGGCCGGGCTGCTGCCCGCCGCGGCTCTCGACGGCAAGGCCCTGACCGGCGCCCGCACCGAATCGGGGCGCATCTTCCTGGTCGGGGCGGTCGCCCACGCCAGCGGCGCGGTCCTCGGCCAATCCCAGGTTCCGGACAAGCGCGGCGAGGGTGAGGCGGCCCGCACCCTGCTGGCCGGGCTCCACCTGCCTGGCTGGGTGTTCACCCTGGATGCCCTGCACACCACAAAGAAGACCGCCCGCCTGATCACGGACCGGCTCGACGCCCACTACGTCCTGATCCTGAAGGGGAACCAGCCGCTGGCCCGCGCCGCCGCCCAGGCGCTGCTGGCCGGCACCGACACCGAGTGGACCGAGACCACCGAGGTCGAAGACGACCGTGGGCACGGGCGCACCGAGCGCCGCACGATCCGCACCGCCCAAGCCGACGACACCCTCTTCCCCGGAGCGGGACAGGTCTTCCGTCTGCGCCGTGACACCGGCGGCCTCGACGGCACCCGGACCGGGAAGGAGATCGTCTTCGGCGTCACCAGCCTGCCCGCTCACCTCGCCGGCCCCGCTCACCTCAACCACTACGAGAGGGCCCACTGGTCCATCGAAAACAAGATCCACTGGGTGCGGGACGTCACCTTCCACGAGGACAACTCCCAGGTCAGGACCGGCACCGCACCCCGAGCCCTGGCCAGCTTCCGCAACCTGGGCATCAGCACGTTCCGCCTCGCTGGACGAGCCAACATCGCCCACGCCCGCCGCGATCTCCTCAGCCACAACGACGCCTTCGCCGTCTACGGCATCTGATCAACTACTACGAAGTCGGACAGAACCGAACAACGCCGGGGCCGTGGGGGTCGAACTGTCCGTCCTCGGTCTTCCAAGGCCGGTGTTCGATGGAAGTGTGTACCGCTGCTTCAAGCGGCGGCACGGGCGGCAAGGAAGCGGTCCGTGGGTCGGACGCCGAGCATGAACTCGTTAGCGTCTCTGATATCCCGTAGGCGTGTAGAACAGACCCCGGCGTACAGCCCGACTCGTCTGCCGCTACCTGCGGCTTTGCACGAGAGAGGGCCTCTGACCTGCGTCGGAGGCCCTTTCCGGTCTTTCGGGGGCTTGTTGCGTTAGGCGGCGTGTCGTCCGTCCCTCGGACAGCGCTGAAAGTCCCTTCGATGCGGAACGTGCCGCGTGGGCGAACGGCGGGTGACGAGCGCAGCCCGGAAGGGCGGCTGGCGAAGAGCCTGCCGGTCACCCACCCCGCTCCGGAGGACTTCGCGGCGCTGGCCGCGCTGGGCCGCGTCGAGTCGGGCCGCAACCACTTGGCGACGGTGTCCATTGACGGGAACGCGTTCGGGGAGTTCTTCAAGGCGCTCGCCAAGGAGGGCAGTGACGATCCTCGCATGAGGAACTGGAAGACGAGAATCTCCCAGTCCCTCTCCGCAGCCACACGGGATGCGCTGACAGAGGCCACGATGAGCCTGCCCCTGACGGACGAACGCGACCAAGTGGTGGTCGTCCCGCACGTCGTCGGCGGTGACGATGTGCTGGTGAGCCTGCCCGCCGACCAGGCATGGGCCTTCACGCTCGCCTTCCTGCGCCAGTTCGGTCAAGCCGTTCGTACGGCGACCGCCGACATCCTGGAGATGCTGAACGGACGTCGCGCCGGACGCTCGGAGGGGGAACCGCCGTTGGAGGCTCCAACCGCGTCAGCGGGAATCGTCTTCGCCCACTCCGGGTATCCGCTGAACCTGCTCGCAGAATCCGCCGGCCGGCGCCTGCGCGAGGCCAAGCGGGCCGTACGCGGCAA
>NZ_JAYWVC010000371.1:0-4610 GCF_036281785.1 Streptomyces chiangmaiensis
TTTCTGGACGCTGTTCGTCGGATTCCACACGACGTTCCTGGTACAGCACTGGCTGGGCGCCGAGGGCATGCCCCGCCGCTACGCCGATTACCTGGCCGCAGACGGCTTCACCTGGCTCAACACGGTCTCCACCATCGGATCGTTCCTGCTGGGGCTGTCCGTGCTTCCGTTCCTTTACAACGTGTGGAAGACCGCCAAGTACGGCAAGCCGGTCGAAGTCGACGACCCGTGGGGCTATGGACGTTCGCTCGAGTGGGCCACGTCCTGTCCGCCGCCGCGGCACAACTTCCTCACCCTGCCGCGGATCCGCACCGAATCCCCGGCCTTCGACCTGCACCACCCCGAGGTTGCCCAACTCGACTACGAGGCGGGTCTCGGCGGACGCGCCGCGGTGGAAGGGCCGGGACGGGAAAGAGGCCGGCCTTGACATCATCGAGCCGTCATGGGGCCCCGCTGGACCGGCACAGCGGGGCACTCGCCAACGAGGTCGAGGGCTATCTCCTCCTGCAGGCGGAGCGAGAGCAGGCACAGCGCGAAGCCGAAGCCCTCTGTGCGCGCCTGCCCTGGCTCACGAGCGGGCAGGCCGACGACCTGGAGCGCCATTACACCGAGCAGCGCCTCGGTCTGACACGGCAAGCGCTGCAGGCCACTGCCGACCGGGCCAAGCGCCTGCGTGGGGAGTACGAGACCCGTTACGCCACCTTGCGTCGCACCTTGCTCAGACGGTACGCCATCTGCGCGTGCCTCCTGATCGCGGGTTCCACGACGGCCGGTGCGGGGGCCAGTCTGCTTGCCCGCTGACCCGACCGCCTCCGGACGTGCCCTCACACACGACGCCCCTGTGTGCGACAGCGGAGCCGGGTGGGGTCCCGGCGAGCCGACCGTCGCGGCTTCATCCGAAGGTGTGACCGCGGTGCCTGCGTACGGCCATGGTCGCGGGCCGACTTACCGGATCAGCCGCGGCGCCCCGGGTGCCGTCGAGGGGTGCCCGGGGTGTGTGATGCCGCTGCCCCCGGGGCGACGACGGCCCCGGTCGGCCACTCCTGGTCATGCGAACCGGCCGGGCTGGTAGTCGCCGGCGGGCTGCTGGACGATGACGTTCCCGCGGTTGAAGGCGTTGATGAGGGCGATGGTGCACACCAGGGCGGCGAGCTGCTCCTCGTCGTAGTGCTTGGCGGCGTTCGCCCAGGCCTCGTCCGTGACGCCGCCCGCCGCGTCGGCGATGCGGGTGCCCTGCTCCGCCAGCTCCAGGGCGGCGCGCTCGGCATCGGTGAACACCGTGGCCTCCCGCCAGGCCGCGACCAGGTTGAGGCGTGTCGCGGACTCTCCGGCGTGCAGGGCGTCCTTGGTGTGCATGTCGGTGCAGAAACCACAGCCGTTGATCTGACTGGCGCGGAGCTTCACCAGTTCCTGCGTCGAGGCCGGCAGGGTCGAGTCCGCGAGCACCTTGCTCGCGGCGACGATGTGCTTCCCGAACTTGGCTGCGACCGGGTTGCTGAGGAGGTTCAACCGAGCTTCCATGGTGCGCTCCTGTGTCGTTGTCGGTGGTGACACCTCTTCGACGGAGCAGCTCCCGCGATGTGTGACATGCCCGAAGGTGACCTGCGTCTCCCACGGTCCTCGAAGTCCTCGTACACGCCCGCTGATCCGGTTCTCGGCCGTGCGCGCCGATCCGGATTCCCGCCATCGGCTCGGCCCGTTCTCGTACGCTGAGGACATGCCGTCACGCCGCAGAAGCTGCCCCGAGTGCCGACGGGACATCGCCGTCGTCGCCGGGCGGTTCGCGCGGCACGACCCGCCGGGGGCGCGGAGTAGCGGGGTGCTCGTCTCCTGTCCGGGTACCCGCCGGCTCGCGCAGACCGACGCCGCGCAGCCTGCTCCGGATGGGTACGCCGTACCGGAGTTTCCCGGTCAGCTGCCTCTCTTCTGACCCGTACGTCGATCCCGATCGGCCTGTCCCCCGGCCCCCTTCGACCCTTCCGACAGGCCGTCCGCCCCCTGCCGGCTTCCAGCCGTCCCCGGCCGGCACCTTCGAGGTCCGGTCATCCGACGCACCGTCACAAGTGCCGCACGCCCGCCCGATTCACTGAGCTCTCCGAACGCATCCCGCCCATCCGTCGCGAACGCCTCCCGCACTGCCGCGGCAGCACCGGGTGCGCCGTGCGAACCCCGTCCGGTACAGGTGTCCGATTCAGTTCCCCGCCACCGATTTCACGGCCACGGACACCGGGGTCGAACCGCCGATCAGCTCCAGGGTCAGACCGGCCGTCGCGGGCGTGTCGACGAGCTCCGCGAGAACCACCGCCACGTCCTCGCGCGGGACCGCGCCACGGCCGGTGTGCGCCTCGAGGCGCACCAGGCCGGTGCCCGCGTCGTCCGTCAGCGAGCCGGGGCGCAGGATCGTCCAGTCCAGGGACTTGTGGGCGCGTACGTATGCGTCGCCCTCGCCCTTCGCGCGCAGATACACGTCGAAGACCTCGTCCCCCTGGTGCTCCGGGTCCGCGCCCATCGAGGAGACGACGACGAATCGGCGTACGCCCGCCCGTTCCGCCGCGTCGGCGAACTTGATCGCGGCGTCCCGGTCCACCGTGTACTTGCGGGCCGCACCACTGCCCGGGCCCGCGCCCGCCGCGAAGACGGCCGCGCCGGCTCCCTCCAGGTGCGCGGCGATCTCCTCGGCCGACGCCGACTCCAGGTCGCAGACGATAGGTTCGGCGCCCGCCGCGCGCAGATCGTCGGCCTGTTCCGCACGGCGGATGATCCCCGCGGCCTCTTCACCGCGCGCGGCGAGCAACCGCTCCAGCCGCAGCGCGATCTGACCATGTCCACCAGCGATGACAATGCGCATGTTTCCGACCGTACGCCCGGGCGGACGCCTTTGCCGCACGACTTCACGCAGGGCCGGTTCTCACCGGCGAATCCACGCCCTGCGCGTCGGCATTCTCACGGCCGCCCGCGTGCGCGCTCCTCGCGGTGGCCCCTCATGGCTGTGCCCGCCCCTGCCGGGGCAGGTCGAGCGCCACCGCCGCCGAGTTGCAGTACTCGCGCACTGCGCTCGTGCGCGCCACCACGCGCCCCTGGTGCACGACGATCCGGCTGTACGCGAGCGACAACGCGCCCGCGAGCCGGTCACCGCGCACGGCGAGGAGCTCCGCGGGGAAGCCCGCCTCCACCCGCACCTCGGGCAGCCCGAGCGTGGCCCGCGCCGATGCACTCACCATGTCGTACGCGTCCTGGGGAGACAGCCCGTACCGGGACGCCAGCAGGTACGCCGCCTCCAGCGGGTCCCCGCGCCCCACGGGGTTCGACACGTCCCTGAGCGCTCCGCTCCCCGCCGCGACCCGTACCCCGGCCGACCGCAGCAGCCGCACCGGAGCCGTGTCGCGCTGCTCGACCGCACCGCAGCCGCCCTGCGGCAGACAGACCACCGTCACCCCGGCGGCGGCGAGCCGTTCCGCTGACCGGGCCGCGGCCCCCGCCGGCAGACGCCCCAGACCTCCGCACGGCCCGAGCGTCACCCCGGGCCGCAGGCCGCCCGCCATCGCTGCGAGCCGGGCGAGGCGCGCCGGATCGCCGGCGTCGGTGTGCAGGTCCACCGGGCAGCCGAACTCGGCGGCCAGTTCCAGGACCGCCTCCACGTACCCGGTCGGGTCCGGATCCGTGTCCGGGCAGCCGCCCACCACCGTGGCGCCCATCTTCATCGCGTCGCGCAGCAGGGCGAGCCCGTCCGCCCCGGCGTTGCCGGTCAGCACCCGCGGCATCGCCACCGCCGTCAGCTCGGCGAGCCCGCACAGCGAACGCCGCGCACTCAGCACGGCCGTGAGCGCGTCCAGTCCCTGCGCGTCACCGATGTGCACATGCGAGCGCAGGGCCGTCGCACCGTGTCCTAGTTGCAGCAGCGAGGCCTCGGTGGTGCGGCGCTGGACGTCCTCGGGCTGGTGCGACACCGGCCCGTCGCAGTCCGCGGTCAGGGCCGTGTCTCCGTGCGCATGCGGCTCGGCGGGGGCCGGCAGGAGCAGATAGCCGCGCAGGTCGACCCGGGCGGCGACGGCTCCCGTGGCCAGGCTGCCGGCGGTGCCGACGGCCTCGATGCGCCCGCCGCCCAGCCGCACGTCCACCGTCCGGCCGTCGGTGAGCCGCGCCCCGCTCAGCAGAAGGGCGGTCGAGTCGGCCGGTACCGAGGGCGAGGACGAGACGTGGGACGACTGCGCTCGGCTGTCGGGCATCGCGCTCCTGTGGTTCGGGGGAGGCTGCGCACCCCGGGGCAAGATCACGCAGAGTCAGTTCGAGCCTAGGGCGGCGACCCGGCCGCGGCGGGGAGGAGCGCAATAGTCGTACCGGTGTGGTGCTTCGGGCGGGGGGAGCACGGGTGGGCTCGCGGGTCGCGGCGGACGGGGGACTTCACGGTTGTGGCGGGGCTGCCATGCGGGAGGTTGACGCAGTTGCCGTCATCGCTGCGGCGGGAGTGGCCGGTGGGACGGCCGTCGTGTCGGTGCTCCGGGAGCCGCGGGAAACATACGGAGAAGCCAGGGGAACAGGCCGGGCGGGTGCCGCGAAACGGATTTGGGCGAACGGCGGGCGAGCGTGTAATGTCTTCATCGCTCGCCCCA
>NZ_JAYWVC010000372.1:0-4603 GCF_036281785.1 Streptomyces chiangmaiensis
GGATCCCATCCACGTTCTTCTCCGACATTAAATTGCACCTCCAAAGGTCGACCCGAAACGGAAGATCTCGCGTCGGCCACCGCCTTCTGGGCCGGTGTGCCGACCTCTCGGTCTGCGGTGACCGTGTTCGTCGATTCCGGGCTCACACTAACTTCCTTCGCAGTGATGACAAAGTACGGCCCGCATCTGTGACAGGCGGTGCGCTCACCCGTGCCGGTGGCCGCTTCCTGCACGAGAGGTGCTTCTTACCCATGGAGCAGTGGTCCGCGGTCGCCACGCGTCATCGCAGGGTGTCTTCGGGCTGACGTTCCTGGTTCCCTTGCTCGACCGTGGCCCGCGTCGACTGTGGCGCCAACGCAAGATCGCCTTCGCGTGCGCCACGGTGTTGCTACTAAACTTCGTAGCTGTCACTGTCGAAGAGTGGGTCAACGCCCCGAAGGGGCACTGGATGGACACCGCCAGTCGTACCCACGGTACGCGCGCGTCGTTGACGCGGTCACCGCCCACGTGGCCTCCCGCGACCCGTCGCCCCGTAGACGGATGTGAACCCGTCGAAATCACACGCAGGTCACGTGCTCTCTGACTCCGAACGGGCCACCACCGGCTACGCGGCGTCCGGCCGACGCGGCTTGGCTAGCGCGGCTTGGCTCGGCTCGGCTCGGCTCGGCTCGGCTTCTACGGCTCGACAACACCCGCCGAGCCGTCAACCAGGACGGGTGTCCCATCCACGATGTCCCGTGTGGCGTCGAGCGCGCCGTTCACCAGCGGGATGCCGAACTCCCGGGCCACGATGGCGGCGTGCGAGAAGTTGCCGCCGACCTCGGTGACCGCGGCGCTCGCGATGTTGAACAGGGGTGTCCAGACCGGCGTCGTGGCGTGCGCGACGAGTACGTCGCCCGGCTGGAAGCGCCGGAAGTCCTCCGGGCCCGTGATGAGCCGGGCGATGCCGCGCACGCGGCCGGGGCTGCCCGGCGTACCCACGAGGACGCGTCGCCCCTCGCGTTCTTGCGTACCGCGCCTGATGACGGTCTCGCCCATGAGCGAGGAGAAGAGCCTCAGCGTCCGATCCCGGCCCCACGCTGGATCGGAGCGCGGCGGGATGAACGGGGGCGGCGCGAGTTTCTTGTGGCGCTCGCACAGTTCGCGGCGATGTGCCACCCGGGACGCCATCTGGGCTTCTGGTCTGGTGAGTTCGCGGCGCTTGAGGTAGAAGACGTCCTCGGCGCCCTCCACGGCCCCCGTGCGGGCCAGCCGCTGCCCGATCTCCAGATAGGTGGCGCGCAGCAGCGCCAGGACACGCTGGAAGTGGAACACGCTGTCGTCGACGTGCGCGGCGTTGCTCTGTCCGGCCTTGATGATGCGGTGGGCCACCCTGCGGCGCATGCCGGACAGCGCCCCTACGTGGCCTTCGGCCTCAATCCGCTCGCGCCGCGAGCGCGCCAGGCGTTCGTCGGGGCCGGTCTGGCTGTAGCGGGCCATCTCAAGGTACTGGTCGAGGAGTTCCGGCGACTCGCGCAACGTCGGGTGGAGGGGGTCGGCGCTTTCCACGAAGTGGCCGAAGCGCGCCAGGTAGGCGTTGGTCTCGCCGCTGTCGGCGGCGTGGCGCAGGGCCCGTCCGGCGTCCAGCAGCAGGCTGTCGTTGCCTCGGAAGAGCACCACGGGGTCGGTGAGGTGGGGGACGCCCAGTTTCCCGATGAGCTGCTCGCACATGATCGTCACCGCCGAGCCCCAGGTGACCTCCCACCACCACCAGCCCAACTCCCTGAGCAGCCGGACCGCTCGGGCATGCAGGTCGGCATCCGAAAGGTTCGCCAGTTCGAGCTTTTCCAGGGAGTCCAGGACCGCCAGCCGCGGGGGCCAGGTGCGCCGTACCAGGCGATGCCTGTCCATCGTTCCCGCGGCCAGGCGCCCAACCCACCACATGCAACGAGCCACCGTCGTGAGGATGCGGAAGTCGGCACGGATATAGAGCCAGCTGTTGATCAGTACGTACCAGGGCTCTTTCTGCATGCGGAATTTGCGCTGGCGGGCGGTGACCATGGCGGCGAAGGTCGTCGTCGCGCCCAGCGGAGAGAGCGGTTCGGTGGCCCATTCGGCGGCCTGCAGGTCGTTCATCCACTTCGCGCCCGGGACCGGACTGTCCCAGCGCACCGGCTCGGGCGGCAGGGTGGTGACCGGGCGGGACTGGACGATCCAGAGCCGGCCGTCGGCCAGGCACCACTCGATGTCCTGGGGCATGCGGTAGTGCGCCTCGACAGCCCTGCCCAGACGCACGAGTTCTGCCACCCGCGCTGCGTCCAACACCGCGGAACCGCGCCGGTCCGCCTCCACGGCGCGCTCGTTCGTTCCGCCCGCCGTCGGTGCGGTCAGGAACGCCTTGTCGGCGACCTCCATCTCCTTGACCTCGCCGGTCGTCTTGTCGGCGGTGATGTGGTCCGGCGTGACGAGTCCGCTGACGACGGCCTCGCCGAGCCCCCACGCGGCGTCGATCACGACCTCGTCCCGCGCTCCCGTGAGCGGGTTGGCGGTGAACAGGACCCCGGCCGCCGAGGCGTCGACCATCTTCTGCACCACGACCGCGAGGCTGACGGTGTCCGGTTCGATCTCCTGGCGCGCGCGATAAACCAGGGCCCGCGGCGTCCACAGGCTGGACCAGCACCGCTTCACTGCCTGCAACACCTCCTGCTCACTGGCTATGTTGAGAAAAGTTTCCTGCTGGCCGGCGAAGCTCGCACCAGGAAGGTCCTCTGCTGTGGCCGATGAGCGAACCGCCATCGGTGACTCCTCGCCGCGTGCTCCACACTCCGGTTCGGAGCAGTGGCATTCCGAGCAGCGAACCGCCACCGGGCACGGTGCTTCTACCCCCGAGCGGAGCGCGGCGTGGGCCTGCTGGACCGCTGCCGCCACCTCCGGTGGCATGCTTCCGCGCTCGAAGAGCCCGCGGATATCCGCTGAAGCGGCCTCGTAGTCGGTCCCTGCGCCGCTCCTGGCCAGGGCGACGATCTGCCGTTGGAGATCGTTGGCCTGCACGAACTTCCGGTACGCCGCGGTGCTGATCAAGAACCCCGGGGGAACGGGGAAGCCCGCTCGCGTCAGTTGGATCAGGTTCTCCCCCTTGCCGCCGACCGTGGCGAGCGTCGCCTTCGGCGAATCCATGGAGAAGACGAGGTCATTCATCATGTCGTCCCGACTTCTTGTACCGACGTTCTGGACTAATGCCGCGCGGGGGCGGCCGGGCAGGAACGCTGCGACGAGGGCGGCTCCGAGCAGGACGACAGCGGCCCAGACGGGCAGAGCGAGGTTGACCATCCACTGAAGCGCGCCGGTCCCGGCGCCAGCCTCGTGACGATCATCGGCAGCGCGACGTTCGCGATCGTCGCGTCCAGGGAGTTGATCAGTACGGCGAGTACCAGGGCCGCCGGCACCCGCCATCGCCGGCTCCCCGACCGTTGCCGGATACTGCTTCCACTACCCAGTCCGGGCGCGTGGTTCGATCCCGCCATGGCCGCGCCACACGCATCCCATTGTCCTGCTGCAGCTCGTGGGTAGCACCCGCTCGGCAGCTTAGTGGTCAGCTCCGGAAGTCCTTCGGGGGTTGCGGGGTCCACGACTCGCTGCGCATCGTCGACACGGGATGCGCAAATCCGTTGTCGTCGCTCCTCCTTGGCGCCCTGCGATAGTCCATGCCAGTGGCGTACTGGCTCACCAGGCGGGGCGGATCGGCCCCGGTGGCGTGAGCCGGGTCAGGTCGGCGACAAGTTCACTGAAGCGCGCCTCGCCCAGCGCCTCTCGCCATGGTGCGACGGCAGCCCGGGCCGCCTGGTCGGCGGCGCGAGTGGCGGCCCAGCCAGCCTCGGTAAGCCCCAAGAGCCGGGCGCGGGCATCGTGGGGGTGCGGATGCCTCACCACGTATCCCTTGCGGACCAGCTCCTCGACCAGCTGGGCGGCGGCCTGCTTGGTCACCCCCAGGTGCTCGGCCAGGTCGGCCGTAGTGGTGTCACCCAGGGAGATCCGGGCAAAGGCGAAGCCGTGTGCAGGCCGAAGATCCTCGAATCCCTGCTGGGAGACGCGAGCGTGAATCTCCTGCACCAACTGTCCGGAAAGTGCAAGCACGAGTGCGGAGAAGGCCAGAGCGTCATCCATGGGCTTGACTATAACTCGTCAAGCTGCTTGTCTTGATGGACAAGTTACTTGTCCATAAGGAGCTGTCATGCCCTTCATCCGAAGTGACGAGGCCGTCGTGCACGAGATCCACGGTGCCCGTTTCGTTTCCTACGTCCGTCCGGGCACGGGCAGCCGGGATCTCGCCGCCTGGCGCGGCGAGATCCCGGCCGGAACGGTGGGCCCGGCTCACATGATCAGTCACGAGGAAACGTTTTACGTTCTGTCCGGCCGCCTCCGGCTTACCATCGGCGGCGAGAGCGCCGAACTCGGCGTCGGCGACGCAGCGGTGGCTCCGGCAGGCTCCGAGCTGGCGGTTGCCAATACCACCGACCAGCCCGCGCACATGTGGGTCACTACGCGTGCCGGACTCAGCGCCAAGTTGGCCGATGGCAGCACCATCACGCCGCCCTGGACTCATTAACCTCGATTCGTCTGCGGT
>NZ_JAYWVC010000373.1:0-4598 GCF_036281785.1 Streptomyces chiangmaiensis
TCAGGAGTTGCGCATGTACTACATCGGTGTGGACATCGGTGGCACATTCACCGACTGTGTGCTGGTCGACCGGAGCGGCCACCGCCGCACAGCCAAGACACTGTCCACCAAGCACGATCCGGTCTCGGGCGTGCTGACTGGCCTCGAGCGCCTCGCCGAAGCCGAGGGCATCGACTTGACGACCCTGCTGGGCCGGACGAGCCGTTTCGGGCACGGCACGACCATCGGCACCAATGCCGTACTGGAGCGCGCCGGCGCACGCGTCGGCCTGGTCGCCACGGCCGGACACGGTGACGCGCTCTCGATCGTGCGGGGGTCCGGGCGGGTGGCCGGCCGGGCGATCGAGGACGTCTTCGCCGTGCACGGAAGCCGGCTGCCGGCTCCGATCACCGTGCCGGGTGCGGTGCTCGAGGTGCACGAGCGGATCGACGCCTCAGGTGCGGTCGTGGTCGCTCTGGACACCGGGCGCGCCGTCGAGGACATCAAGCGGCTGATCGCCGAGCACCGGTTGGACTCGATCGCGATCGCGCTGCTGTGGTCGTTCGTGAACGCCGAACACGAGCAGGCCCTGGCCGCGGCGCTCGCGACCGGGGCACCGGACGTGTTCGTGTCGAGTTCGGTGGTCGTCTCGCCTCGGCTCGGGGAGTACGAGCGCACCGTCGCCACGGTCATGAACGGCTATGTCGGACCCGCGTGCTCACGCTACCTGGGCCGGCTCGTCGATCGCCTCGGCGAATCCGGACTCTCCGAGCCGCTGCTGGTGATGCAGTCCAACGGCGGTGTCCTGCCCGCCGAGGCGGCGGCGACGACCTCGCTGGGCACCATCGACTCCGGTCCCGCCGGCGGCCTGACCGCCGTCGCCGCACTGGCCCGGGCCTTCGGTCATGACCGTGTGGTCGCCACGGACATGGGCGTCACGTCCTTCGACATCGGTCTGGTGGTCGACGGCAAGCCGGTGATGGCCGACGACAACGTTATCGACCAGTACACGTACCGGTTGCCTCGCCTCGCGGTGAAGACGATCGCGTGCGGCGGCGGCACCCTGGTCCGGTTCGACGAGGCCACCGGGGGCCTTCGGGTCGGGCCCCGCAGCGCGGGTTCCGAACCCGGGCCGGTCTGTTACGGGCGCGGAGGCACCGAGCCGACGGTCACCGACGCGGATGTCGTGCTGGGATTCCTGCGCCCCGAGGCTTTCCTGGACGGCCGGATGCCGCTGGACCGCGACGCCGCGACCCACGCGATGGCCCGGCTCGCCAAGCGGCTCGGTCTCTCGGTCGAGGAGACCGCGGTCGGCATCCTCGAGATCAACAACATGCGCGCGGCGACGGCGATCCGCCGACAGACACTCGAACGCGGCCACGATCCCCGCGACTACGTCCTCTACGCCTACGGCGGTGCGGGCCCGGTCCACGCCTTCGGATACGCAGCCGAATCGGGCGTACGCGAGGTCGTCATCCCGCTGGGCAACGGCGCATCCACGCTATCCGCCTACGGAATCGCCTCCGGCGACGTCGTGCTCCACAAGGAACTCGAGCGCAGCCTGCTCGCCCCGTTCGAGGGTAAGCGGGCCGACGCTCTCGCCATGACCGTCACCGAGGTGGAGGCCACCGCGCGGGCGGACCTCGCTGCCGCCGGGTTCGGTGGTGACGATGTCGTCATCGAGGTGGACGCGCTGATGCGGTTCCGCGAGCAGTTGATGCACAGCCTGGAGATCCCGGTGCCGCTGCCGGTCGGCCCGGACACGGGTGTCCGGCTGCTGGACGGATTCGACGCCGAGTACGTGCGGCGCTACGGAGCCGGCGGGACCGCCCTGTTCCAGGCCGTGCAGGTGTTCGCGTTCCGGGCGCGGGCGTCGGTGGCCGCGGGCATCCCGACCCCGCAGGCGGACGCCGGGGACGCGGTGCCGGCCCAGCGGACCGACGTGTACTGGCCCGGTCGGGGCTGGACCCCGACCGACGTCCACCGCGGCTCCCCCCGCGGCACCGTCCCGGGCCCCGCACTCATCCGCCTGCGACTCGCCACTCCAAAGGAGTCATGATGGCCGAGACGGTCTCCGCACCGGCTCCCGAGGCCTCCGCACCCTCTGCCGAGACACCCACCGTCCTCTGGGACGGCATCGCCCGTGGGTACGTCCCGGCCGAGCCCCTGCCGGTACCCGCATCGGTGCGGCTGCACACGACCGCCGTCGACGACGTCGACGCCGTGACGTTCGAGGTCGTGCGCTACTCGTTGATGAACATCAACCTCGAACACGGGCAGACGCTGCAGCTCTGTGTCTCGCCGGTCACGATGATCACTCGCGACTTCCAGCCGTCGATTCTGACCGCGGACGCCGATGTGGTGTTCCTCGGCCCCTACTTGCAGTACTTCTCCAACGCCCAGTCACTAACAATCAAGTGTCCCGCAGGACTTCCCCGCCGAGGGGGTCCTCGACCGCCTCAAGGACATGATCATCCGCGGAAGCGAGAACATCTACAGCCTCGAGGTCGAGAACGTCCTGGCCGGCCACCCGGACATCGCCGACGTCGCCGTCGTCGGGGTGCCCAACCCGATCTTCGACGAGCGGGTGCGAGCGGTCGTGGTGCCCCGTCCGGGCCGCGCCCCCAGCATGGAGTCGCTGCGCGCCCACGCCGCCTCCGCCCTGGCCGACTACAAGGTTCCCGCCGAGATCGTCTTCGCCGAGCAACTACCGTGCAACGCGTCCGGAAAGGTCCTCAAACGACAGCTCGCCGACACCGCCGACCACGATGGTGCGACCGACCACGCGGAAGGCCCGGCCGCGAAGGAAACAGATGGCATCCCCGGCTGACCCTGCCCGCACCGAAGCCGGGACCCCCGCGGTCGACGACGTCGACGTCGTGATCGTGGGGACCGGTTTCAGTGGGCTAGGCGTCGCAGCCCTGCTCGACAAGGCAGGAATCCGCTCGTTCCGAATCCTGGAAGCCGCCGACGACCTCGGCGGAACCTGGCGCGACAACACGTACCCCGGGTGCGGCTGCGACATCCCCTCACCGCTGTGCTCCTACTCGTTCGACCAAAAACCCGACTGGAGCAGACTGTTCGCCGGCCAACCGGAGATCCTGGACTACCTGCGCGTGGTCGCCCGCCGCCGCGGCCTCATCGACCGCATGCGATTCGGCCAGGAGGTCCGCGAGGCCCGGTGGATCGAGGCCGATGCCCGCTGGGAGGTGGTGACCTCGACCGGCGAGCGCTACCGCACCCGGTTCCTGATCTCCGCAGTCGGACCGCTGCACCATCCCGTCTACCCCGACCTGCCCGGCATCGAGACCTTCGACGGACCAGCGTTCCACTCGGCGACCTGGCGGCACGACGTGGACCTGACCGGCAAGCGGGTCGCGGTCATCAGCACCGGCGCCAGCGCCATCCAGTTCGTCCCCGCGATCGTCGACAAGGTCTCGGCGCTCACCGTCTTCCAGCGCACACCGCCCTGGATCGTCCCGAAGGCCGACCGGCCCTTCGACACGCGTCATCGCCGCCTGGCCCGCTGGTTCCCGCCCTACCTGTGGTGGGTGCGCGAGCGTCTGTTCTGGGTCCACGAACGGCGAGCCGCCGGATTCGTCAGCGATCCCCAGGCCATGGCCAGGACCGGCGCGCTGGCGCGCAGACTCATCGAGAAGCAGGTCGCCGACCCTGAGCTGCGCGCCGCCGTCACGCCCGACTACACCATCGGCTGCAAGCGGCTGCTGATCTCCAGCGACTGGTACCCCGCGCTGTCCCGGCCCCACGTTCACGTGCGTCGCGGCGGGGTCAAGGAAATCCGGTCCCGCGCCGTGGTCGGAGAGGACGGCGTCGGGGTCGATGCCGACATCCTCATCTACGGCACCGGCTTCGACGCACAGCACACCATTCGCATCGACATCACCGGACGCGACGGACTGACCCTCGCCGACGCCTGGCGCAACGGTAACCAGGCCTACCTCGGCACCACGGTCGCCGGCTTCCCCAACATGTTCCTCATGGTCGGACCGAACACCGGACTCGGCCACAACTCGCAGATCTTCATGATCGAGGCCCAGGCCCGCTACATCATCGGCATCCTGCGCCGCCTCCGCCGACGCGCTGCTGACTCGGTCGAGGTGCGCCCCGAGGTCCAGCAGGCGTTCAGCGACTGGATGGACGGACGCATGGCAGGCACGGTCTGGCAGTCGGGCGGGTGCCGCAGCTGGTACCAGGATCCCCGATCGGGGCGCAACACCGTTCTGTGGCCCGACACCTCGATCGCCGTCTGGCGCCGGACCCGCCGTGTCCGGCTGACGGACTATCGGCTGGCTTGAGGACAGTGGCCCGACACCGGCGGATGCACGGCCGATCTGGGTTGCTCGGCGGAGCGGCCGGATCCGCAGCGCAGCGCCCTGAAGGGACGCGGGGGCTGTACCGATATGCGGCTGTGCCGCGTGTGCGCGGCCGCCAACCCGGTCCCGCAGAGCGCGGCCCGCCGGAGCACTGGCCCACCGGTCTCCGCTGGAGGTCCGTCAGCAGCACCGGCGGGGGCCCGCCTGCGGCCGAAGGTGCCTGTCCGGCACCTGTAACCGGGGGCCGTGGAGGACGGCCCTCGAATCCGGTCCCGGACACCGGAG
>NZ_JAYWVC010000374.1:0-4575 GCF_036281785.1 Streptomyces chiangmaiensis
GGTCGCTGACCCGCAGCCGACGTGAGCCAGGAATCCCCCTGCTTCAGCTGGGGGAGGATTCAATGTTGGACCTCTCGGGCGTTGTCCAGGCGTCGTGTGTGCGCGTGTACCCCGGACTGGGCAGACCATGTGGGCTCCCGCGCGACAACCCCCTGGACGCCGGCCGCGCTGAGAGGGCCCGGGCCGGCGCGACAGGGGGAGCGTGGGCGCGAAAACGGGTGGTGCTCCCGCGAAGTGCGGCCGACGTCCGTGCCATGACGGATCTCACCGGAACGGAACACGGCTCGTCCCCTTCGGCGGAACGGAAGTTCGGGTGGTGGGACATGTTGGTCCGCCCCGATGACGATCCGCGTGGCGGTCCCACGACGCGGGATTCACCCAGGGCGGAATGCCGGTCCCTTTCCGTGGCGCCCCGGATCCCTAGGCTGAAGGGGTGAGCAATCATGCGCCGAACGAAGCCCGCGTCATTCCCCTGCGTCCGCAGACCGCGCCGCCCCGCACCGGTGGACCGGCCCGGCCTCCGGAGCAGCCGGAGCGGACGCCGCGGACCCCGGCCCCGAGGGAGCCGCTGTGGCGCGACCTCGTCGGCGATGTGCTGCGGCGCGAGCGACTCGCGCAGGAACGCACGCTCAAGGATGTCGCGGAGTCGGCCAGGATCTCGATGCCGTACCTGTCCGAGCTCGAGCGGGGCCGCAAGGAGGCCTCCTCCGAAGTCCTTGCGGCCGCCGCCCAGGCGCTCGGGCTGGGCCTTGCCGATCTGCTCTCGCTCGCCCAGGACGAGTTGACGCGGCACGCCCGGTTGCGGTCCGGCCGGGGCCGTACGTCGCCGACGGCGCAGTACGACGGTCTGTGCCTCGCCGCCTGATCGGCTCGGGGAGGTGCCGCGCCCGCGCGCCGGGTCAGACGAACGCGAGCCGTCGGCTGAGCACCTCGTCGGCGAGCCCGTACGCGACGGCCTCCTGCGCGGTGAACACCTTGTCCCGGTCCATGTCGGCCCGCAGGGTCGGCACCTCGTGGTGGGTGTGGTGGGAGAGAACCTCCTCCACCTGGGCGCGGATACGGACCATCTCCTTGGCCTGAAGGCTGAGGTCCGAGACCGTGCCCTGCCGCCCCCCGCTGGCCGGCTGGCCGAGCAGCACCCGGGCGTGCCGGAGCACGAACCGCCGCCCGGGATCCCCGCCCGCCAGCAGCACCGCCGCCGTGGAGGCGGCCTGCCCCACGCAGAACGTGGAGATCGGGGCCTGCACGAACGTCATCGTGTCGTAGATCGCCATCAGTGAAGTGAACGATCCCCCCGGAGAGTTGATGTAGATCGAGATCTCGTGCTCCGGATTCGCCGACTCCAGATGCAGGAGTTGCGCGATGACGACGTTCGCGACACCGTCGTCGATCTCGGTGCCGAGGAAGATGATCCGCTCATTGAGCAACCGGCTGAAGACGTCGTACGACCGCTCACCCTGTGCGGTCCGCTCGATGACGTACGGAACCGTGTACGACCCCATGTCACAGCCCCATCCGTCGGCGCGAGGCGGCCGGGCGGACATCGGCGAGCGACTCCACCACCCGGTCCACCATCCCGTAGTCCCTGGCCTGCTCGGCGGTGAACCACCGGTCCCGGTCACCGTCCCGCGCGATGACCTCCTCGCTCTGCCCGGTGTGCTCGGCGGTGATCCGCTCGATGGCCTTCTTGGTGTACTCCAGGTTCTCCGCCTGGATCTCGATGTCGGCCGTGGTGCCGCCGATACCGGCCGAGGGCTGGTGCATCATGATCCGCGCGTTCGGCAGCGCGAACCGTTTGCCCCGGGTGCCCACCGTGAGCAGGAACTGCCCCATGCTGGCGGCGAAGCCCATCGCCAGAGTCGATACATCGTTGGGGATGAGCCGCATGGTGTCGTAGATGGCGAGCCCCGCCGTGACGGACCCGCCGGGGCTGTTGATGCAGAGGCTGATGTCGGTGCGTGGGTCCTCGGCCGACAGCAGGAGAAGCTGTGCGCACACACGGTTGGCTGAGACCTCGTCGACCTGTGTGCCCAGGAGGACGATCCGCTGGGCGAGCAGTTGTGCGGCGAGATGGTCGTCGAAGCGGCTGGGTGGAGTGTCGCCCTCCTGCGCGCGGGGCGAGCGGGTGGTGAGTGGAGTCATCGGGTCTCCTTGCCGTGGTGTGGAAGCCGTCGACTCCACTGTCGATCGCGGGCGGTGCCCGGAGGCGGTTTCTCTGCCCGCCGCAGATTCGCCACCGGCAGAGCGCGGGCTCAGCCCTTCTCGCGCAGCTGCCGGAAGAAGGCCCGCACGTTGTCGCATGCGCCCGCTCGTAGTCGATCCGGGCCGAGGAACAGGCGGCCCCGTCATGGTCGGGACGCCAGTTCGGCGCGGTTCGAGCACCCTCCGGATTGATACGCGTCCGGCCGATGAGTTCCGGGGCCAGGATCGGTCGATACAGGTGACCGCAGCACACTCCAGGAGGTACTCATGGCCACCGATGGATTCACCACCTGTCTCTGGTTCGACGGCCAGGCCGAGGAGGCCGCGCACTACTACGTCTCGATCTTCAAGAACTCCAGCATCGGGGGGATCGGCCGTTACACCGAGGCCGGACCGGGTCCCGCGGGCTCGGTGATCGCCGCCGAATTCGTGGCCAACGGTCACAAGTTCGTCGCGCTCAACGGCGGCCCCCAGTTCACGTTCAACGAGGCGATCTCCTTCCAGATCTACTGCGAGAACCAGGAAGAGGTCGACTACTACTGGGCCAAGCTCACCGAGGGCGGCGGCCAGCCGGGCCCGTGCGGCTGGCTGAAGGACAAGTACGGCGTGTCCTGGCAGGTCATCCCGGACGGGCTCATCGAGATGACCGGTGATCCGGACCCCGAGAAGGCCGCCCGGACCACCCGGGCGATGCTCTCCATGGGCAAGCTCGACATCGCCGCCCTCAAGAAGGCGTACGCGGGCGAGTAGCGAAGGCGACCCGCCGGCCTGCCCTCCGCTGCGCGGGAGGGCCGACCGGCGGCTGTGCTGAGCCCGCCCCGGGCGGCCGACAGGCTCCCCGGGCAGGCGCAACGCCGGTGGAGAGGGTCGACGGCCGGCCCAGGGTCGGACCGGTGCGGGAGCGGCACCCGGTCCCGGCAGCCCGGCATCCCGTCGAACCACCTCCGGTAGGGGACGACTTCGACACCGCCGACCTGGAGCCGCACCGGATCTCCCCGCGCCGCAGGCCGGACGGCTCCTGGTCGCTGAAGGAGCGGCCGGGATGGCTGACCCTGACCGCTTCCGGGGAGACCCTCGACCGTCCGGGCAGCCGGGCACACCTTGGTCGGCCGTCGGCAGCAGCACCACGACGGACTGGTGGCGGTCCGCATGGATCCGGGTGCGGGCCGGGGGCTGTCCGTTCGCATGGACGAGCCCCACCACTGCGACATCGAGGTGAGCGCGGGGACCGTGAGCGTGCCGGCTCGTGTCGGGCCGGTGTGACAGTGCCTGGCGCGACATCAAGTGCCGTCCGGCGAGGTGACGTTGACCCTCGACATCCGTGCGACCGACGTCGCAGGCGAGGACGCTCCTCAGACCCGCGGACGCTCGAACTAGTGATCAATGTATCTGGGCGTCAGTTGCTGTTCGGCCCAGATGAGTTTGCCGTCGGGTATGCGGCGCGTGCCCCATCTGCGGCTCAGTTGGGCGACGAGGAACAGGCCGCGCCCGTTCACGTCCGTGGTGCGGGGGTGGCGCAGGCGCGGGGAGCCGCAGCTGGTGTCGTACACCTCGCAGGTCAGGAACCGGTGGCGGATCAGGCGCAGACGGACGGGACCGCTGCCGTGGCGGATAGCGTTGGTGACCAGCTCGCTGACGATCAGTTCCGTCGACTCGGCCAGATGTTCCAGGTGCCACCGCTTCAATTGCCGGGTGGCCAGGGCCCGGGCCCGGCCGACGACGGCCGGGTCGGACGGAAACTCCCACGATGCGGTCCGGGCCGGGCCCAGCGCGCGGGTGCGGGCCAGGAGCAGGGTGGCGTCGTCGTTGGGTGCCAGAGCGGGCAGGGTGTCCGCCACGCTCGTGCAGAGGTCGTCCAGAGGGAGGCCGGGGCGGGCCAGGGCGGCGGCCAGGCGGTCCATGCCGGCATCGAGGTCCTGGTCGCGGGATTCGATGAGGCCGTCGGTGTACAGGGCGAGCACGCTGCCTTCGGGCAGTTGCATCGTCACGGATTCGAAGGGGGCCAGTCCGACGCCGAGCGGGGCTCCGGCGGGCAGGTCGGGGAAGGCGACATGCCCGTGCGGGTCGATCACCGCGGGCGGGGGGTGGCCGGCCCGCGCCATCGTGCACTGCCGGGTGGCCGGGTCGTAGACGGCGTACAGGCAGGTGGCCCCGAGGGGTGTGGGTGAGGGGTCTTCGGGGTCGGTGTCTTCCTCGGCGAGGCGGAGGACCTGTTCGTCGAGGCGGGCCAGGAGGTCCTCGGGAGGCAGGTCCATGGCGGCCAGGGTGTGCACGGCGGTGCGGAGCTGGCCCATGGTGGCCGCGGCGTTGATTCCGTGGCCGAGAACGTCGCCGACGACCAGCGCGATACGGGCGCCGGACAGTTCGATCACG
>NZ_JAYWVC010000375.1:0-4575 GCF_036281785.1 Streptomyces chiangmaiensis
CCGATCATGTGGGCGGTCTTTCGCCCTGCGGGCGAAGCCCCGTTTCCTGCCCTGCTCCGCAGGGGTCTGATTCCTCCCCGGCCTGAAGGCCGGGGCGTCCTCGGAGGTATTTGGTGAACGGAGAACAAGTCCCGCCGGATCTGCTCTCACTTCCGAAGGCCGAACTGCATCTGCATCTGGAGGGCGCGCTGCGCCCCTCCACGGCGGCGGAGTTGGCCGATGCCTACGGCCGGCCGGCGCCGCCGGTCGGGCCGTTCGCCGGGCTCGGCGAGTTCGTCGGCGCCTACGAGCGCGCCCGCGACCTCGTCGGCAGCCTGGACGACCTGCACCGGATTGGCCGTGAACTGGTCGAGGACGCCGCGGCCCAGGGGGTGGTGTGGAGCGAGGTGTATCTGATCCCACCGACCTACGCCGGCCGGCTCGGCCCGGCGGAGGGGATCGTGGAAGCGGTCCTGGACGGCATGCGGGCCGGCGCGACCGAGGACAGCGCGGCGGGAGTGATCGTCGGGATCAACCGCGGGCTGCCGATGGCCGCGGCACGGGAGTCGCTCGACCTGGCCATCGCCTACCGGGAAGCAGGCGTGGTCGGACTCGGTCTGGCGGGTGACGAGGCCAACCATCCGCCCGAGCGTTTCACGGACCTGTTTCGCCAGGCCAGGGTGGCCGGGCTGCCCGCGGTGCCGCACGGTGGCGAGGGCGCGGGCCCGGCCAGCGTCCGGGCCTGCGTGGAGGCGCTGGGCGCCCACCGGATCAGCCACGGCGTGCGGGCCGCGGAGGATCCCCGGTTGCTGCGCGAGCTGGCCGAGCGGGGCGTGTGCCTGGACGTGTGCCCGACCTCCAACACCGCCTTGCAGGTCAGCCGTTCCCTGACCGACCACCCGCTGCCGGCCATCATGGCCGCGGGAGTGCCCGTGACGGTCAACAGTGACTGCCCGCTGTTCTGCGGTACCACCGTCCTCCAGGAGTACCAACGGGTGAGCGAATGGCTCGGTTTGGACGCGCTCGCTCTCGCCGACCTCGCGGAGACCTCCGTCCGTTTCAGCGCGTGTCCTGCTGCCCGACGTACGTCCGCACTGGCCCGGCTGGCCGACTGGCGTGCGCGGTCAGGTACGCGCTCAGGTACGTGACGGCTCGTTGCGTGGGGTGTGTCAATTCCACTGCTCTGTCCGGTAGTCGACGGTCGGCGGCAGCCAACCGCCTTGCGGGGAGCGCGCCGCGCGGGCCACTGTCGAAGCCGAGGCCGAGGCGGCGCGCACGGTGAACCGGTTGCTTGGACGTTTCCTCCCCTGATCTGGGACCCGGCCAGCGATGCGGCTGTACGTCCGGTGCCGTCTTCGCGCCCGGCCCGGCCGGGTGTGCCACCGTGTGTGCGTTCAGGCCCCGAACCTGCGCCACCGCGGGGACGTCGGGCACCTGGACCAGATCAGGACCTGGTTCGGCCGGCCGCTGTGGGACATGGAACCGGCCGACGCCGACGCATACTTCGGGAAGGTGCTGCGGAACTCACCCAGCGGTACCCGGCTGGCCAGGTCGCAGGCCCTGACGACGTACTTCCGGTTCCTGGAGCTGCGGCACAAGGTCGAACTCCACCGGATGACCGGCCGGGTGGTCGAGTGCCCGATCGACGAGATGAACCGGCCTCGCGGGGCCAAGGACGCCCAGCTGCGGATTCCCCCGACCGGGCCGGAGGTCGGGACGCTGTTCACCGGCTGGGGTGGCGGGTTGGCCGCCTGCCGCAAGTTCGCCCCTACCGCCAGGAACTACACCGCCTGCAAGCTGATGTCCCAGGTCGGCCTACGGGTCAGTGAGGCGTGCAAGCTCGACCTGACAGACATCAAGTGGGACCTGGGGCGCTTCGGCAAGCTCCACGTCCGCCACGGCAAGGGCGCCCGCGGCTCGGGCCCGCGTGAGCGGATGGTTCCGCTGATCAACGGTGCCGACCGCACGCTGCGGTGGTTCATCGAGGACGTGTGGGGCCAGTTCGACGACGACCACGGCCGCCCGGGCGCCCCGCTGTTCCCCTCCGAGCGGAAGAACGCCGACGGCTCCGGAGCCCAGGTGAGACCGTGTGGGCCTTGGGTCCCTGACCTGCGGCGGAGGCTCCGACCGGGTGGGCGTGGAGCAAGATCATTACGTCCCTATTACGCGGGCGGCCTGTCAGGCGGTCGGTCCGACCCGTATGGTCGAAGCATGATCTCGGGCAGCAGCGGGGGACCGGACGGCGGCGGCGTGGAGTTCACGGCGGAGGGCCTGGCGCCCGTTCTCCGGGAGGTATGTGCGACGGCGGGACTCGACCCCCGTGGCGCCGAGCTGCTGCGGCTCGGCTCGAACGCGGTCTATCGCCTGACGTCGTTACCCGTCATCGTCCGCATCGCGCGTGATCCGTCGGTGCTCGCCGAGATGGAACGGGCCGTGAGCGTGGCCCGGTGGCTTGAGACGCAGGACTTCCCGGCCACGCGCGTGCCGGCGTCGGTTGCGCAACCGCTGGTCGTCGGCGGCCTGGTGATCACCTTCTGGGAGAGCGTCCAGGAGCACGAGGAGTATGCGACGGTTGGCGAGCTGGCCGATCTCCTACGGCGCTTGCACTGGCTTGAGGAACCTGAATCTCTGGGCCTGCCGTACTTCGACCCGCTGGCCAAGCTGGCGGCGTCCCTCGACGGCCTGGACGGCATCTCGGGGGAGGACCGGACGTTTCTGGAGGAGCGAGCGGCGACGCTCGCCAAGGATTACGACCGGCTGGACTTCGTCCTTCCCTTCGGCATGATCCACGGTGACGCCAGCATCGGGAATATCCTCCGCCATCGGGACGGGCAGGCTGTGCTCATCGATCTGGACGGCTTCGCCCTCGCCCCACGCGAGTGGGACCTGATCCAGACGGCGATCTTTTACGACAGGTACGACTGGCATACAAAGGCGGAGTACGCCGAGTTCGTGCACCGGTACGGCTTCGACCTGATGAACTGGCCGGGCTACGAAACGCTCGCTGACCTACGTGAGCTGATGATGGTTGCCTGGCTCGGCCACCAGGTCACGACGAGTGAGCGGTCTGCCGCCGAATTCGCTCGGCGAGTGCGGTCCCTCCGCACCGGGGACGGCCGAGACGAGTGGGGCCCGTTCTGAACGCGCGGCGATCTGCGCTCAGACACCGACGTGATCGCCCGAGGCAATCCACAGCCTGTGCTCTCTGACCTGCTCGGTGAAGGTCTGCACGTCCGTGCTGTCGTCAGCCGCTGCGAGATTCTGCCGGAACTCGGCAAGGTAACTGACGCATCGTGCCGACTTGAGTTGCTCGCCGAGGTCAAGCGCATCGAGCGCCACGCGACAAGCCTCCTCGACGTCTCCGGCGCGTAGGTGGGCGTCGGCCAGAACCATGGTCGCGAAGAAGTCGCTCCGTACGTGGCTGCCGCTCATGGCGTTCTCGGCATGGGCGACGGCCTGCTGAGCGCTGTTGACGTCACGGAAGCAGTGGGCGGCCTCAGCGGCAAGCTCAGCTTCGTCGAAGTAGCTGATCCACTCCGGCTCGCCGTCGCTGTTGCGGCTCTCCAGCGCTTTCGTGGCGGCACTCAAAGCGGCTTCGCAGCCCCGTACGTCGCCGGTCCGGGCAAGAGCGCGGGCCTCCATCGCGTGGAACTGGGCACGGAGCGTCGGCGTGGCCACGGGAGAGATGCCCATGAGAGCCGCGCGGGCGAGCGTCGCGGCCTGCGTGTAGCGACCGAGGAACGTCGCCTGATGGCTCATGGCGGACAGGATGCTTCCGGCGAGCCGGCGGTCATTGGCGTCCTGGGCCAACCGGAGAGCCTGGAGGAAGTACCGCTGTGCCAACCCGTGGCGGCAAGCGTCGTAGGACATCCAACCGGCCAGGAGCGTTGCTTCCGCCACGGTGGAGAAGAGGGCCCGGCCAACCTGCTCGGTGTACTGGCCGTGCAGGAGCGGCGTCACTTCAGTGCTGAGGTACTGGACGGCCGCGTGCCGTGCGTGGTCACCACCGAAACGGTCGTCCAACTCGGCGAACATGTCCGCGGTGGTCTTGATCGCGGCCACGTCTCCGAGACCGACGCGCATTCCGTCCTGACGCTGCCGAGGAACGGCCGGCTCCGGCGCGACCAACCACCGGAGCGAGGCTTCGTTCCACGCGGGCTCTGAGGGCTCGGCCTGCAAGAGCGGCTCGTACCGGTTCAGATCGGCGCGCCAGAGCTGACCAACGGCTTTGATCGCGCCCTCGGGCTCGCCGGATAACTGGCGTCCAAGAGCCCTGTGTCCCGCTCGCCTTCGTGGCTCAGCCCGAGCTCGGCGGCGGTGAGGTCGTACACCTCGCACAGCAACGGACCATAGAAATCGTCCGGAACGCTGTGCCCGTTCTCCCAACTGGCGATACGACGTTTCACACTGGCGTCCGACGGGAGTTGGTGGCCACGGCGGGCCACAGCCTGCCGCAACTCGCGCATTAACCGTGGCTGACTCCAGCCCCTGCCCACACGGGCTTGCCGTAAGCGAACGCTGGTCGGCTCCATCGAAGACGTAACTGTTTCCTCCCCACCGGTGCATGGGTGCGACTACTGGGGCGCAACGCTCTTT
>NZ_JAYWVC010000376.1:0-4406 GCF_036281785.1 Streptomyces chiangmaiensis
TTCCCCGGGGGTTGGAGCGAAACGCCGTGGCTCGATGCTGCTGTTTGTGCAGGTCATCGGCTGTCTGATGTGACGTTAGCGTGTGCCGCAGGTGTGGTTCAAGCAGCTTCCCTCATCAGGGTGACGGGGCCCGTGTGCCGCGGTTGAGACGGGCGATCAACTCGCGGTTGGCGGCCCGGGCGGCGTCGAGTTCGTCGTCTCGATCGGCGAGTTGGCGGCGAAGCTCGGCAGCCTGCTGGCCGAGCTCGGTGAGCTGGGCCAGCAGCACGGTGGTGTCGTCCGGGGCGCCGAGACCGGACTCGTGCCAGGCTTGCTGGCCGAGCGCTTCCGAGAGGCGCTCGCGCAGTTGGGTGTTCTCGCGTGTGAGCCGGACGACGCGGTCGTGGGCGGCAGCCAGGTCGGCCATCAAGGACGTTCGGCTGACGGAGGGGCCGGTCGCTGGTGGGGCCGGGGGTTCGGCGGCCTTGGCGAGGACGAGAGCGTGCAGGTCGCGGTGGCGGTAGAGAAGGCTGCGATCCACCCCGGCCTTGCGGGCGATCGCCGAGATGCTGATCTCCTCGCCCGCCGTGACGGCGGCGTCGAGGGCGGCGACGACGTGCTGGCGGCAGCGGGCGCTGTGGGCCCGGCGGGCGGCGGCGATGCCGCTGGTGGTGGTCATGGACGCTCCAGTCGCAGGTCGGGGTGTGGGGCTCGGACCTGGGGCATGCCGAGGTGGACGAGTTGTCGGGTGCGGCGGACCACGGCCACGGCCTGGTCGATCTCGGCCCGTTCCTTGTCGGTGAGGCCGTCGAGGTCTTCGCGGACCCGGTGGACGAGGGCCTTGACCTTGCGGATCTCCTCCTCGGAGGGCAGCGCGTCGGCGCGTGCCCATTCGTCCAGGTCCGTGGCGGCCAGGATTCTTTCCCGGTCGCGCAGGAGGTCCTGCAGGTAGGTGGTCAGGTCGGGGAGGTAGGAGACGTCGGTGCGGAAGTGGTCGCAGCCCACGCAGCGGAACCGGAACGGACAGGAACCGCCGCCGGCCTGGACGTTGGTAGGTTCGTGGCAGGTGCCGTAGGGCACGGCGACCTGGCCGATCGCGTGGCGGGTGCGTTCGGCGTCGAGCAGGGCCTCCGCCTCCCGCCAGATGCGCTGGCCGTGACGGTCGAACTGGTGGTGGGCGACCTTGTCCACCGCCTCGCGGCGGCGCTCGGCGCCGACCCGGTAGTAGCCGCGGGTGGTGTCCATGGATTCGTGATCAAGTAGTTCACGCAGCACGTCGACGGGGACACCGGCGTCGGCATGCCGCTGCGCGTAGGTGTGCCGGTAGGCATAGGGGAACACTCGCTGCTTGTCGAACTCGACTGTCCTGCCGCCGAGTTGAATCACAAGTGGCGGCAGGGAATCCACCCAGGCCCGGTGGATCTCGTTGAGCGTGGCCGGGCGGAACGGCTTGGCGCCGTGCGGGTTCATCTTCGGGGCGGGGATCAGCCGCAGCTCGGCGGCGGGCGTGTGGGGGAAGCGGGCCCGGACGCGTTGCTGCTGGTCGGCGACGAGACGGGCGGTCGCGTCCGTGATGGGCAGTTCCCGGCCGGGCCGCTGGCATTTGAGGTTGTCCCAGAGCAGGACGTGCTTGCCCTGGCCGTCCTTCTTGAGGCAGTCCCAGGGCAGACTGCAGATCTCCTCGGGGCGGCGGCCGGTGTCGATCAGCAGCTCGATGGCCAGCTGTGCGTCCTGGCAGGTGGTCACCTGTGCCACTGCCGAGAGGCCCTGGCAGAGCTGTCGCATGATCTCGATCGGAAGTGCTCGGCCGGGGACGTCGCTGCGGTCTTTGCTCGGGATGTCCTCCTTGAGGACGCTGAAGTCGTCCGGCAGGCCGGCCAGCGGCTGTCCCGGCCGGGTCAGGCCCTGCCAGCGCGCCGAGTCGAGCACGGTGCGGACGTTGCGCAGGATGTCGATCCTGCGGCCGGGGCTGAGGGTGCCCTCGCGCTGGAGGAAGGCCAGCCGGTTCGTGAACGCGGTGATGTCGCTCCGCCCGAGGGCGGCGGGCAGCTCGCCGTGGTCGTCGCGCTGGATCCGCAGGCTGGTGGCAAGCTCGACCAGGTTGGCGAGGGTGTACTGCCACAGGTTCGCGGCGTTCGGACCGCGCCGTCGGGGCAGGTCCTCGGCCACCCACCGCTTGGCGGCCCCTCGTAGCCAGGACTGGCCGATGACCGTGAAGTCCAGGCTGCCGCGGTGACCGAGAACCATCAGGTCCCACTGGTCCTTGGCCTGCTCTTCGGCCGGGCTCGACAGGGCCCGGCGGCAGTGCGTGACCAGCGACCGCCACAGATCCCGCTGCTGGCGGCGGCCGGGCGGTTCGAGATCGGCGATCGAGGCGACCTCGGTGCGGCGCAACCGGTCACACAGCGGACGCAGCACGGCTCTGTGCGTCTTGGTGCCCTCCGCGCATCGCTGCTGCAGTCCGTAGAGGACCTCGGCGACGACCAGCGGCGGCAGTCCACGCAGGCTGACGCGGCCCTCCTCGGCGACGGCCGACTCGGTGCGGCACCACCGCTCCCGGTTCGGCTGCGGCCCGAGCCGGGCCTGATTAGTCCAGCGGGTCTGGTGGGCCTGGCAGAACGGGGAGGTGCCGCTGTAGCGCAGGCGCGTGCAGGCCAGCACCGCGCAGGCCCCGAAGCCGGGCAACGGCACCACATCCGCCCTGGCCAGGAACGCCTCCAGCGGAATCTTGAGCACCTTGCCCCGCCGGTGCTCGTGGGCAGCGCACAAGGGTCGGCGCCGCGACTCCCACGGCCGCGGGCAGCCCACCCGGCAGGGTCCCTCGCCGATCGTGAAGGTCTTCGGGCTCGCGGTCGGCACCCGCCCGGTCTCGGCCCGGTGCTTGCCGCAGGTCGCGCACAAGCCCGCGTCCTTGCTGCCCTCAACCATGCCGCCGCAGCCGGGGACCGTGCAGACGTCCCAGCCGAGCATCGGATGCGCAGCCGAGAGGGTCAGCACCAGCGACCGTGGGTCCCACCCCGCCTCGCGGAGAAAGTCCTGGCTGGTCGCGGTGGCCAGGCGGGACAGCGGCGATTTTGGGCTATCGGCGTACGCGTGGATGCGCCGAGCGGCGGCCAGCGCGGTCATCGCGTCCCCTCGCCGGTCTCGGCCGTCCGCGGCGAGCCCACGCGGTCCACCGCCTGACGCAACCGCTCCGGCGAGGGGTGCACGTAGACCTGGGTGGAGCTGATGGAGGCGTGTCCGAGCAGGTCCTGCAGTTCGTCGACGGTCCCGCCGGCATCGAGTACGTTGCCGGCGAATCCGTGTCGTAGGGCGTGCGGCCGAACCGTCTCGGTAAGGCCGGCGCGGCGCGACAGGGCGGCGAACAGGTCGTTGACCGCGTCCGGCTTCATCGCGGCACCGACCGGCGGGCGGAAGAGGTTGACGAACACGAAGTCGCTGTCGGCGGCCCCGGTGATGCCCGCGCGCTCCAGGACGTACTGGTCGTGCGCTCGCACCAGCAGCCGGTCGACGGGGACGACGCGCGCGTGCCGGGACTTCGCCCAGGCCGCGTTGACGTTCTCCCGCCGCACCACGTGCAGGTGCGAGCCGGGGAAGGAGCAGCCCAGCCCGGTGGAGTCGAGCAGGAAGTGGATGTCCTCCCGACGCAGGCCCACCGCCTCACTGCGGCGCAGACCCGCCCGGCACAGCATCAGCACCAACAGCCGGTCCCGGGCCGACCGGCAGGCCCGCAACAGGGCGACCGCGTCCTCGTCGCTGGCCCGCCCGGGACGCATCGATGGCTCCTGGAGACGGTGACGAGGCCGCATCCGCAACTTCCACGCGCCATCCTCGCCTCGTGCCTCGGCCGGCAGGCTCCGACTGTCGGCCAACTCGTAGAGCTGGTGCAGCACCTCGCGCGAAACCTCACCCTGGTCTGCGGCGAACACGAGGAAGCCGCGAACTGCGGCCAGCACCGCATTAATCCGCCGGGCCCCGCGTACCGGCGCCGCACCCGGCCCGCTCAACACCACCGCTTGCCCGTCCGCCCGAGGAGCGGGCACATGCCGAAGCCACAGCATGAAGGCGCCCAGCTGCCCCGCGGCCGAGCGCCATTCCACGCCTGCCGTCGCGCACCAGCGCAGCAAGAGCGCCACCGCGACGGCATAGCTCTTCGTGGTCGACTCGGCGCCGTCCCTCCCGAACCGCGTGTGCCGCAGATAGGCATCCGCAACCGGCACCGGCCGCAGGTCCTCGTCGACCACCGTCCAGTACCGCGCGCCCGAGGGCATCCGTACCGGGAACGCTCGCATCCCAACTCCCGTGTCGATCTCGGCTGTCCAAACGACGACAGCCACATGACCGACACGGGTAGAGGACCCGTTGCTCACCGGACCAAACGCCTACCTACCGCAACAGTGAGCCACACTCCCAAGACCCCCGGGGAA
>NZ_JAYWVC010000377.1:0-4388 GCF_036281785.1 Streptomyces chiangmaiensis
GGGGCTTAGGCGGGGCGGATTGCGGAAAGGGCGATCAGGTCACAGTGCGCAACGCCGCAGGACGCGTCTTGGGGCAGAGCGGAGGCGGTCGCCGACGGGATGGCCGTAGACGACCACGATGTGCTGGAGGTAGCGGAAACCGGCGGTGCGGGCGCCTGCGATCAGCGCGCCGAGCGGGTCGGTGAGGCGTCCGGCCTCTCGGCGTTGACAGGTAGCCAGCAGCAGCAAGCCATTCGCAGGGAGGAGCCGGTGGGCGCGGTGGAAGAAGCCCGGCCAGCCGTCCTCCAGCGCGCCGGTCATCTCGCTCCCGCCGACCGGCAGCTCATCTGCGGGGGCGGGGAGGATGGCCGGCTTGCCCGTGGCGCCTTCGTCGTCGGACGCGGAGGAGAAGGACGTGCACGGGATACGGGCGTCCATGCCGGACGCCGTGTCCCGGATCGCGATCTTGAACAGCGGGGCAGGGCGGTGGCCGGGCCGGCCGACGAACTCGGTGCGGACCTTGTCGATCGCCCAGGACGGCAGCACCGCGCCAGGGATGGGAACCACGTTGGGCTCATCCGAGCCAGGGAACCAGATCGTCGTCGGCAGCGGGGTGGACGTACGCGGGCGGGAAGCGGGGGAGCGGCGGGACGGAGTCTTCGGCATGGGTTGGGTGGCACCCGGGACCGTGGGTCCGGCCGTCTCGTGCTGACGTGAAGTAATAGGGACTCAGCAGCTGATCTTTGCCATCGCGCCGGTACGTGTTCGATGACCGGGCAGCGGCCGCCGCACACTCGGAGGTGTCCCTGCCGGCCCCACCGCACACCGTATCTGTGCAGCTCACCCAGTATGCGAGCCAGTCGCGTGACAGCGACGAGCCACCGCCGGACCACCTCGACTCACCGCATACCGAGGACTGAAACCGAAACCGAGAATTTCTGTGTTCGATTGGCGTTCCCACGGCTCAGGCGTCGCGCCAGGTCATCGAGGGCGAGCCGACGGCGGGCCATCGCGCTCGCCGGACCATTCGACCGCGAGTGACACCGCACTGGCGTGCAGGTGGGCCGCTCGTGACACGAGGGCTTGGGAGGGGTGGCGGCAGAAGTTGTCCGCACCGCTCACGGGAGATGCGCCATGCACCACCGTCACCACGCCCACCACCGGTGACCGGGGCGCGGCGGCGAGGAGATGGTGGCCGTCCTGCGTGCGATCGAGGACCGCACCGCGGGCGACCCGACGGGCTAGCCCTGGTCGGCGCCCTTGGGGATGCCGTACGCCCGCTCCACCCGCAGCCGCAGCACCAGACGCCGGTCGCGGACCATCGCTGCACGGTAGTCGTCCCAGTCCGGGTGCTCGCCCGCGATGTCTCGGTAGAGCCGGACGAGCTCCTCGACCGTCTCGTCGTACGGGTCCGTTGCGACCGGTGAGAGGTCGGCCGTGCCCTCGGCGACCGTATAGGCCCATCGGTCGCGGCTGGTCACGTGGTATGAGGCCCGCGGGTCCCGGCGCAGGTTGCGGGTCTTGGCGCGGTCGTCCGTGAGCGAGACACGGATGACGCGGCCGTCCGGATCGTAGGCGTGGGTCACGTTCGACAGCTGGGGCCGGCCGTCGCGTTTGAGGGTGACCAGCACTCCCCCGTGGCTCTCGGAGAGCAGTGCGAGCAACGCGTTCTGTGTGGCGTCCTGAGTCATACCTGGACCAACTCGTCCGGTCGAGCCCCGCATTCCCGAGTAGACACTGTCTACGACGGCTGGTAGACAGTGTCTGTGAGCGATCCGGAGACAGGACTGCGGGCACGGCTGGTCGACGTGGGTGTCGACCTGGTGAACACCGAGGGCGTACAGGCACTGACCCTGCGGGAGATCGCCCGGCGGGCAGGGGTCTCGCACGGCGCCCCGCGCCGCTACTTCCCCACCCATCTGGAGCTGCTGTCGGCCATCGCCCGGCGCGGCGTCACCGACCTCGCGGGGCGGGTGGCCGAGCTGACGGGCGACGGGGCGGCGAACCCCCGGGAACAGCTCACGGCCCTGGGCCACGCCTATCTGGACTTCGCACTCACCCATCGCGGCATGCACGAGCTGATGTTCCGTCATGATCTGCTGGAGAGCGGACATCTGGGCCTGCGCGAGACCAGCCTTCCGCTGTTCTCCCTGCTGGTGGACCTGGTGGGCCGGGCCAGGCCGGACGTCGACGCAGCGCTCGTCGCGGGCTCACTGCTGGCCAACCTGCACGGCATCGCCCAGCTGTGGAGCTGGGGCAGCCTCCAACTCGCCACGGGCTCCGGTGACTTCGTGCCTCTGCTGCACACGGCCCTGGACGCGCACCTCGGGCCGGCGAACCGGTGAACGCTTACCGCGGCACCATGCTCGCGGGCAGCGTCGTCGGCGCCGTGATCGTCGCCCTGGACGGCACGGTGCTCACCGTCGCACAGCCCACCCTGCAACGGGATCTGTGGGCCTTGCCGGGACCCGTGGCGATGGTGGCGGCGGCGCCCGCGTCGGCCGTCCGCATGCGCCACCACGGTCCGCGCCGCACGGCCGGGACCGCGGTGGCGCTCCTGGGACTCGGCGTACTCGTTCTGTCCCGTCTCTCGCAGGCTTCGCCGGCCCTGTGGGCGGGAATGGGATTCTTGCTGGTGGGTGCCGGATTCGGCACGGTGACGGTGACTGCGACCGCCGTCGTCGTGCGGGAGGCGCATCACATCGGCCGGGGTGGCCGGCGGTCTGCAGCAGACCACGCTGAGCGTCGGGCCCACGGTGGGCGTGGCCGTCGCGAGCACGCTGATGACGTGCACCAACGCGGCTCCCGGGCCCACCCTGGCGGCCCTCGCCTGCGTGTCCCTGCCCGGTGTGCCGCCGGCTCTGCGGCTGCCAGGCCGGTCCGGAGCCCCGCCCCGCGGCGGGATCGGCTCCGGTTCCGTAGCGGAGCCTGAAATGTTGGAACCGGAAGCCCCGGGAGAGCACTCGGGAGAGACCGGAGGAGAACGATGGGACACCTGCGGCAGGAGGTGGAGCCGGAGGAAGTGGGCCTCGACCCGAAGGCGCTGGCCCGCCTGGACCAGCACTTCGCCCACGAGGTCGACGACGGCCGGCTGCCCGGCTGTCTGGTGGCCGTCTCCCGGCACGGGCGCACAGCCCACCTCACCACGTACGGACATCGCGACGTCCGAGCCGGGCTTCCGGTCGAGACCGACACATTGTGGCGGATGTATTCGATGACCAAGCCGGTCACCTCGGTCGCCGCGCTGATCCTCATGGAGGAGGGCCGCTTCGGGCTCGACACGCCCGTCGCCGACTTCCTGCCGGCTTTCGCCCGTCCGCAGGTCTACGTCCGCGGACCGGGCCCCACTCTGCGGACCCGCCCCGCCGAAGGACCGGTCCTGATACGCCATCTGCTCACCCACACGGCGGGGCTGACCTTCGGTTTCTACCACTCGCATCCCGTGGACGCCCTGTACCGGGAGGCGGGCATCGAGACGTCGGTGGTGGCCGGCACGACCCTGGCGGAGACCTGCGAGGTGTACGCGCGGCTGCCGCTCCAGTTCGAACCTGGCACGCAGTGGAACTACTCGGTGGCGACGAACGTGCTCGGGCGGCTCGTCGAGGTGGTGTCGGGCCGGGACCTCGACGACTTCTTCGCCGAACGCATCTTCGCGCCGCTCGGGATGAAGGACGCCGGCCTGTGCGTCACCGAGGCACAGGCGCCGCGGCTCGCGGAGCTCTACGGCGAGACCGAGGACGGCGGCATCACGCCGGTCCCGGGCCTGCCCCTGCGCGGCCGGCCCCGTTTCCTGTCGGGCAGCGGCGGGATGGTGGCGACGGCACACGACTACTACCGCTTCATGGAGTTCCTCCGCCGCCGCGGCGAACTGGACGGAGTCCGTCTGCTGAGCGCCGACACGGTCGCCGCGATGACCTCGAACCACCTTCCGGGCAACGCCGACATGCTCTCCTACGGCAGCCGCGGCCACCACGATCCCGGCAAGGCCGGCATCGGTTTCGGCCTCGGCGTCTCCGTCGTCACGGACCCCGAACTGACCCTGTGGCCCGAGGCCCTCGGCACGTTCGGCTGGAGCGGGGTGGCCACCACGACGTTCTGGGTGGACCCGCACCACGATCTGACGGTGCAGTTCCTGACCCAGCTCAGACCGACGGGCTCGCACTCCGTCTACCCGGAACTGAAGCGTCTCGTGCACGAGGCCGTGACCGGCTGAGGCGCTGCGGGCGTCCACCGTGAAGCGGGACGGCGGCCCGGCCGGCTCACCGCGACGGGGATCCGGCCAGGCCGTGCGGCACGCCGAGGGCCCGGTGGTGCGGGCGCGGCGGCCGGCGTCGGGCGGCCGCCGCGCACCCGTTCACGAGGAGTGCACCACCGCGTCCAGGTGCGGCAGGTAGTGGTCGAGCCGCTCC
>NZ_JAYWVC010000378.1:0-4384 GCF_036281785.1 Streptomyces chiangmaiensis
GCTACCGCATCGGCAGACGACCGATGCCCGCTCAAGGACCGATCATTGGATACGCGACACAAGATCGATCCGTCTACGTCGCCGTCACGCACTCGGCCATCACCCTGGCACCCACCGTCGGACGACTCGTCGCAGACGAACTCGTGACCGGCAGACCAGCCCCCGAGTTACAACGTTGCCGCCCGCACAGTGTTGCCCAGTAGCAATGCCTCACGAGCCGGGCGGACACGATCACACGCCCAGTGACATCAATTCTCGATGACATTGATCAAGGGAACCAGGGGCTTTGTGGCTCCCGAAGTCACCGCGAAACGACATCCGCAGAAACCCACACAGCCAGCGAGTGCGACGCCCATGGACAGCAGGACGGTACGGCAGGTCGCCGAGGACTGCATGAAGCGCGACAGGGAGTCCTACGCCCTCTTCCGGGCGGCCCATCTGCTGACGACCGCTCCCCGCCTGATAGCCGACGAGCTCGGCGCCTGGTCCACGCGGCGTTGCAACCAGGCGGCGGTGATGATCACCAAGCTGGCGGCGGAGGCGGCACCGGTGCCGCCGGAGCTGGCGCGGGCCGCCGTGCGTGCGCTGGAACGCTGGGCCCGCAAGGCGAAGCCGGGCGTTCCCCCAACCCGGCACTCCCCGGACCTGCCGACGGCGAGGGTCGCTGCCCCCCCGTTGCCCAACTCCACTACAAGGGCTGAAGTTGACGGATCTCGGACGGTGAGTGTCCGGGATCCGTGCTGCCTCACAGAGTGGTGAGCCGCTCCAGCGGGAACGGAGGCTGCGCCAGGGGGCGCACCGTCAGCCGGGTCAGCGGCATGGGCGTTGCCGTCGCCCGCCGTGCGGTTGGCATGGAGCACTCCGCAGCCCGTGCAGGGGCTTTTGGCGGGTGCGCCCCGGGCCAGGGACCTGCTCGCGGGTACCTCGGGCCTTGGGTGTCGGGGCTTTCGTCTGGCGTGGTGTGGGCTGGTGGGTGGCTGCGTGTGTTGCTTGGGGGGTTGGTCCGGTTGGGGCGTGGCGTCCTGGCTGTGTGACGTCGGCCGGGCGGCACTGAATCCGTCTTGGTGGCTGAGGGGTGGCACTCCTGGGGTCAACAGGCCCGGGGCTCGTACTCGACCACCGGGGGCCTGTCAGGGGGCCGGTCCCCGCTGTCCACTACTGTTCGGCGATTTTGTTGATGCGCTCGCGGAGGAGGTCGGCTTGGCCGTTGTGCCGCGCGTACTCCTCAATCATGTGGGTGAGGATGTAGCGGAGAGAGAAGACGTCGTCTCGGTACCGCCCGGTGACGTCGGGGGACTCGGCGGCATCCACGATGTCGCGGGATCGGGCGCACTCCTCGTGCCAGATCGCGAACGCCTCGGACGGGTCTGCGGTGTCGACGTCGAAAGCGCCGCCGTCGCTTCGGGGCCAGTGCGCATCGCTGTGCTCGCCGTTCAATACGTTCCGGAACCAAGTCCGCTCGACGTCAGCCATGTGCCGGACGAGGCCGAGCAGCGACAAGCCCGAGGGCTGCACGGCCTTTTGCTTGAGCTGCTCGGCTGTGAGGCCCGCACATGCCATGGCCAGCGTGTCACGCTGGCGCTGCAGGAAGCCGGTCAGCGTGGCGCGCTCATCGGCCACCCGCGGAGGTTCGGTCCTCTCGCGGTTGTCCATCGGACCATCATGACAGCGAGGGGCGCACGGCAGTCGGATCTTTGCGGCTGACCTGCGCCGGCGACGACCGGCTGCCGCTCGGCGGTTGGGCTCGAGCTTCGGAGTGTGGAGGCCGGCCTTGGCATGCGTCCGGCGGTGCCGCCGCTCCCGTCGTCGGCCGACGCCGTGGTGCACGACCCCCGGGGCGGCTCCGCCCCTTTGGCGTCCGGGAGGCGCGGTCCCGGGCCGTGGTGCGCCGCGCCCTCGTCCCACCCGTCCCCCGGGGCCGACAGGTCTTCGGGCCTGCGCTTGACTGCCCGGGTCCCGTCAGGGGCCCGGTCCCCGCTCCTCATGAAGTCCCCGGCAGGGGGCTTGCCCCAGCCGGCCAACGGCCGGCCTCGGGTCTGTGGCGGCCTGGGGTGCAGTGGCGTGGGGGCAGGTCGGTCTACCGGTGTTCCCCCCGGGGGGTGCCCCTATGTCTTTGGTCAAGAAAATTGGGCTGCGCTGGGGGTGAGTGGCGGGCAGCATGGCGAGGTGTCGGATCTGCTGTGGGGCGACGTCAATGACTTCTTCGACCCAGATGAGATGGGGGCGCTGCCAGACGTGCGTGTCCCTGATGCCTCGGTGGTGGACTGGCAAGCAGTCCTCGATCTCATCAGCGAGAGCGGCTGGAAGTGCCAGTACTCGGAGGGTGATGTCGTGATGCCGGTGCCTCGGGCGCAGGCAGTGCTGTCCCGCCCGCCTGACGCCGAGTTTGCGGATCTGCGGGTCTGGCCAGTAGCCGGCATTCTGGCGATCTTCAGTTTCTATACGTCGGAGGAGATCAACTTTGATGTGGATCTGCGGGAGTTGCAGGGGCAGGAGCGACTGGATGTGTTCTGCGGCTTCCTCCGGGCGATCGGACGACGGCTGGGTAAGTCGGTGCTGATGGACCCGCAGGGGGATGCCGGGCATCCCGTGCTCGCGTTCGACGTTGAAGGCGACCGGGTTGTTCTCCTGGCTGAGCCGCCCGTCAGGTGACGATCGGCGTTGGTCGCGGTTCATAATGGGTTCCGTCGCGGAGCATTGCGACGAGGAGTCTGCCCGCCGCCGGGCGAGGCAGAGCAGGGCCTGGGTGTGGTCCTTGCCCTGGGCGATCTTCTTGTCGTAGTAGGCCCGCGATGCCGGGTCGCCCAGGGCGGCGAGCGCGGAGAGGAAGAAAGCCCGTTTGAGCTGCTTGTTTCCTCTCCTGGAGGGCTGTTCGCCGCGGATCGATGAGCCCGAGCTCCGGGTCTCCGGGGCGAGGCCGGCGTAGGCGGCGAGATGGCCGGCGGTCGGGAAGGTGCTGCCGTTGCCGACCTCGATCAGGATGCGGGCTCCGGTTCTAACGCCGACACCCGGCATCGACGTCAGGACTTTCGAAAGAGGGTGGGCCTCCAGGAGTTCCTCGATCCGCCTGGCCAGCAGCTTGCGCTGGTCGAGGACGGCCGTGAGCGAGGTGGCGAGGCTCGGGACGATCAGTGCGGCCGCATCGGTGCCCGGAACGGTGACGGTCTGCTCGTCCAGGGCAGCGAAGATGTCCTCGACGAGACGTTCAGCCATCCTCGGTGCCTTCGGCCGTAACAGCGTGACCAGCCGCCGCCGGCCGGCCTTGCGGATCTGGGCCGGTGACCCGAACCGCTGCAGCAGCATGAGGACGGCCGGGTGCTGCAACCGCGGCCCCAGCACTCGCTCCAGCGACGGATGGATCTGGGTCAGCAGGCCGTGCAGCCGGTTGGCGACCCGGGTTGCCTCGCCCGCCAGATCGTCGTCGAACCCGACGATCATCAGCTCGGCGATGGTCTCGTCCTCGCCGTCGATCGCCCGCAGGGTGTGGGGTATTGCGCGGGCGGCGTCGGCGATGATGAACGCGTCCTTCGCGTCGGTCTTGGCCTCGCCGGGGTAGAGGTCGGCGATCCGCCGCATCGTCAGTCCGGGCAGGTAGGCGACCGGGCAGCCCACGTCCCGGGCCACTGCCAGTGGCAGGGCGCCGATCGAAGCCGGCTGGTCGACCACGACCAGCACCGTTCCGTGCTTGGCCTGGAGTTTCGTGAACAGCTCGCGCAGTTTGGAGCCGATTTCCGCGTGACGGTCCGGCCCTCCGCCCGGTAGAACCCGACATGTGACCGTCTTCTACTGCGCCAAGTGCGGGACCGCGCTCACCGGTGACCTGATAGCGCTGCCGGTCGTTCCGAACGTCGATGACCCAGATCACGGTCGGGACAAGAAGACTGGCCAGGCTCGCTCCACCGTCCCCCACGGGCACTACGCCATCGACCCGGACCCCTGGGGTGCCCCGTACGTCGCGGCCGCCGCACCCCGCCGCCTTGCCCGCAGCACCGGCCGCGAGCTGCTGCGAACCGGCGCAGCGGCCACGGTTTCTGTCGGATGGCGTGACAGTGTCGTCGTCCACCCAGACGATGTCTTGCCACGCCTCGAACCCTTCACACTCGAGGACAACTGGCTCGGGTGCTGCGGCCCCACTGGTGCGTACGGCCCCAACCTGGCCTGCTTCTGCGGCTCTCGCCTGGCCACCTGGGCCGCCGACTGCATGGGCCCCAATGAGCTCCACTTCGACCCCGTGCGCGTCTACGCCTGGCATGGGGGTGGACTGACCGAGGGCCCGTGACGGTGTAGGGCCTTGACCGTCTTGAGGCGGCCGGCCCTGGTCCACGGTTGATCGGTCAACAAAATGGGGAACGAGGGGCGAGCCTGAAGATGCGTAATTCCCTAG
>NZ_JAYWVC010000379.1:0-4325 GCF_036281785.1 Streptomyces chiangmaiensis
CAGGCGGACTTTCGGCAAGGCCCTCGGCGCGGGCACGGCGAGCACGGCGACCGCCTCACTGGCGGGGATGACCGCCCCCTCCTCGGCCTCGGCGACCGCCCGAAGGGGCGCGGAATCAGCCGGGCCGGACCAAGCGCGAGGGACCCTCTCCTTCGGTGCGCTGAAGCAGACCCGGGCCGGCGAGTTGAGCATCGGCTACGCCGAAGCAGGACCCGCCCACGGGCCCGCGGTGATCCTGCTGCACGGCTGGCCGTACGACATCCACAGCTACGTCGGGGTGGCACCGCTGCTGGCCACGCACGGCTACCGCGTCATAGTCCCCTACCTGCGCGGCTACGGGACGACCACCTTCCTGTCCGCGAAGACGTTTCGCAATGCCGAGCAGGCGGTGTTCGCGCTGGACATCATCGCGTTGATGGACGCCCTGCGGATCGAGCGGGCTGTCCTCGGCGGCTTCGACTGGGGATCCCGCACCGCCGACATCATCGCAGTGCAGTGGCCAGAGCGCTGCAAGGCCCTGGTCTCCGTAAGCGGCTACCTCATAACCGACCGGAAGCAGCAGCGCCTGCCGCTGCCCCCGGCGACCGAGTGGGCGTGGTGGTACCAGTACTACTTCTCCACCGAGCGGAGCGAGCTGGGCCTTGCGGAGTACCGGCACGACTTCGCCAAGCTCATCTGGCGCAACGTCTCGCCGACCTGGCACTTCAGTGACGCCACCTTCGATCGCACCGCCCAGGCGTTCGACAACCCGGACTACGTCCGCATCGTGATCCACAATTACCGCTGGCGGCTCGGCCTCGCGCCGGGCGACTCGCGCCACGACGACCTCGAGGCGAGGCTCGCCGAAGGCCCACCCATCCACGTGCCCACTGTCACACTCGACGGTGCGCTGGATCCCTTCACCCCGCCCGGCAACGGGGCCGCCTATCGCGGGAAGTTCACCGGCCCCTACGTCCACCGCACGCTGAAGGGCATCGGCCACAATGTTCCGCAGGAGGCGCCCGAGGCGTTCACCCAGGCGGTCCTGGAAGCCGACCGCATGTGACACCGCACGGGCCGGAAGCTCAGTTGCTGATGGCGAGAGCCTAAAGCTGAGCACGGGCTGGCCCTCGGGGAGTATCGGAGCGGAAATTAGCGACGGCTGACCACAGTCGTCAGACCAACATGGACGGGAGTGTTCCGATGACAATTTCCATCTGGCCCGGTCCGAGCATGGCAAGTAAAAATGATCGAGTTGGTCGCTTCATGTACTCCCACATCTAGTGACGCGTAACGCGGTACCAACTCCAGGTAGGAGAATGATGAGCATAGGAATAGGAAAGAGGAATAGAATCATCGCGCTCATAGCGGCGTTGGTGGCCCTCCTCGGGGTCTCCGCGACCTTGAGCTCCGGAGCATGGGGTGAGAGTCGCGAGCACAGCTCCACGGCGGCGAAGTCGTCGTATCCGCAAACTGAGCCCCCCGCTGGTTTTCACTCCAAGTACGCGGAAGTAAATGGCTTCCGTATGCACTACATGCGGGGTGGCAAGGGTTCGCCCGTGGTAATGATCCATGGGTTCCCCCAGTCGTGGACCGAGTTTCGGCAGCAGATGGTCCCGCTCTCCAAGGCTCACACCGTGATCGCCGTCGACCTGCGTGGCACTGGTGACTCCCAGGTCACTGAGAGCGGTTACGACGCAACGACGCTCGCGGGAGACGTGCATCAGCTGCTGAAGCAGCTGGGGCTCAACGACGGTGTCCAGATAGTCGCCCACGACATCGGTGTCTGGGTCGCATACGACTATGCGGCGCAGTGGCGTTCGGAGGTGCAGCGCATGGCGGTGATGGAAGCTCCCATCCCGGATGACAGCATCTACAGCTACCCCGCTCTCAACGCCGACCCGGGCAAGCCCGCCCCGTGGCACTTCGGTCTGTTCCAGCTGCCGCTCGCCGAGAGCCTCATCGCCGGTCACGAACGTGTGCTGGTCCACGACATGATGACGGAGTACCTCGCGGGTAACCCGTCGCCGTTCACGTCGTCGGACTTCGACTACTACGCCCACCTCCTGAAGGAGCCCGGCCACACGAAGGCGTGGATGGACGTATACCGTGGGCTCCGCACGGACGTGCAGCAGAACAAGGCGTACCTGGCTCAGGGCAAGCTGCAGATGCCCATCCTCGCGATCGGTGGCGAGGATTCCTTCGGTCAAGGGGTCCCCGACCAGTGGCGTAAGTACGCCGTGAACGTCGAGGGGCATGTCCTGAAGAATTCGGGCCACTTCGTGACGGAGGAGAAGCCGCAGGAAGTGAACTCTATGCTGGAGTCCTTCCTGCAGAAGTAGCTTTCACCGTCAAGGGACGAACCGCAACGATCCCTGCAAACGTCGGGGAAACATCTCCGTCGATAAGGTCGCGCCGGTGGGGACAGAAATCTTCACCAGCGCGACCCAACGGGGTACGGTGCCGAAATACTGGATGAGTCGTCCAAGGTTCGCCGTCGAGATGGGGAGTTGGAAAAGCTACACGTCCGACGTGAGAGCGACGATTTCCGCGAGGGTCGCCTGACGGTGCCCTCCCGGAAATCGCCGTACCGACACCTTCCAGAGAAATCCTTGCCCGGTATGTATGAGCTCCCGCCTGGAGGCAGTCGTACCGTCAAGGCCCGCTGCGCTCCCGGCCGTAGCAAGGCACTGCCTCGCTGGCCGGGCAGTGACCTCAACGAAGATTTGGTCGACAGCCGCACACCGGTGGACTGGTGAGCCGGTCACCACGCCGGCAAGCCGAGTTGGCCGCGGGATGTTGCCCAGCCGATGTTGCGGGCGTTCCCGAGGAAGGCTGGCGAGGCTAACGGCGACCTCCAACACACACGACAATCGGTGCCTTGCGGCGACGGAGCTTCGCATGTCCGCGAGTCCGTCGAAGTCACCACCAGCCCTTGTGGGAGAGATATCCTCATGGCCAGCGAATCCTGGCGCGACCTGCGTCCACCGTCCGCCACATCGGGCGACGAAGACGGAACCACCGGATACATCGAGTACTTCCAGGTACGGCAGTTGCACACCCTTCAACGGCCGGTCACGGAAACCCCCTACGAGATGGCCTTCGTGGTCAGCTCACAGGTGATGGAGCTCTACTTCGGGCTGCTGTGTCATGAGCTCGCTCGAGCGCGACGCGAGGTCCGTGCCGACGACGTCCCCGCGGCTTTGCGTACCCTGCTTCGGAGCGTGAGCCACCTGCGTGCCCTGGAAGGCACCTGGGAAAGCTACGCGGACATGACGCCCGCAGACTGGAACCCCATCAAGGCCCGGCTCGGCAAGGGTGAGTCCTCCTCGGTCCACTCGTGCATGTACCGGCACCTGGCCTTCCTGCTGGGACTGAAATCCTCCAAGATGCTGGAGCCGCACCGGTCCACTCCGTTGATCCACAAGGGGCTCCAAGAAGCGCTCAGCGCGCCCAGTCTGTACGACGAGGTTCTGAACCTGTTGCAGCGCAGAGGACTGCCGCTTCCCGAGTCGGTCGTCCACCGCGACTTCGCCGAACCCTACGTCAGCCGGCCGGAGGTCGAAGCGGCATGGGTGCGGGTCTACCACGAGAAGTCTTTCGCCGAACTGATGGCGCTCGGCGAGTTGCTGACCCAGGTCAGTGACCACTTCACCCGATGGCGGGAAAGACACCTCACGGTAACCATGCGCACCTTCGGGGCCAAGCCGGGCTACTACCGTACGGAGGCCGTTGCACGGCTGCGCCGCGGCCTCGACCAGCCTGTCTTCCCCGAACTGTGGAGCTCACGCACTGCCTTGTGACCACAGAAGCGCCGTACGCTCCCTCGTACGACGACGGTGCTGAGTGCTCGGAGTGTGGGTGCTGAACCCTCCACGCCGGCACCAGAGCGATGAGTGAAGGCGTGATTCTGCGCCTCGCTGGTGATGTTCTCCAGCTGCTTGGCGGCGGAGTCGGAGAAGGCGATCCGGGCGCGGCGCGGGCCGTGCTGCGGGGCCATCAGGCGACGGCCGGGCGTTAGCGAGCGAGCCGGGCGAGGTGGGCCTCGCGCAGCTCCTCCCACGGCATGCAGTCCTCCACCGACGGCAGCCCGTTGGCCGCGATGTCCTCCAGGACCGCGGCGAACTGGTCGGCGTCCTCGTGGGTCTTGGCCGCGTACGCGCGCACCGTGTCGGCGGCCGCGGGCTCTAGCTGCTGCCGGGCGTGGTCGGTGGTGGCGGGCTGTTCGCTCATCGAGGGCTCCAGGGGGCAGAACTGTGGTCGAACGCGCTAGCGAGTTCGTTGTGAACGTCAAGGTCCGTCTTGATGATCTCGCTCGCCAGGGAGCCGAGGCTGCAGCCTTCCTG
>NZ_JAYWVC010000038.1:0-48444 GCF_036281785.1 Streptomyces chiangmaiensis
CAGCGCTTTCCCGGCTGCGGGTTGTGTGTGCTTGTTCGCGCGGTTCCCGGCCGGCGCTATTCCCGGCCGGCCGACGCGAACGTCATGTCCGGGTAGCGGTCGCCCGCGACCTTCGCGGCGATCGGTTCCAGGAGGGCCAGTTCGTCGGCGGTCAGGACGATACGTGTCGCGCCCACGTTCTCCTCGACGCGCGAGCGCTTGGTCGTGCCCGGGATCGGGACCACCGGCAGCCCGTGCACCGTCGCCTGCTGCTGAACCCAGGCCAGGGCGATCTGCGCGGGCGAGGCGCCGTGGGCCTCGGCGACGGCCCGGATCGGCTCCAGCAGCGCCACGTTGGCGGCCGCGTTCTCACCAGTGAAGCGGGGCATCGTACGGCGGAAGTCCTGGTCCGTGAGGTCGGTGTCGGCGTTGGAGAAGGAGCCGGTGAGAAAACCGCGTCCCAGCGGCGAGTACGGCACCAGGGTCACGCCGAGGGCCTTGGCGGCGGGCACCACGTGCGCCTCGATGTCCCGGCTGAACAGCGACCACTCCGACTGCACCGCGGAGATCGGGTGGACGGCGTGGGCCGCGCGCAGCTCACCGGCCGTGACCTCGCTCAGTCCGAGGTGTTCGACCTTCCCCTCGCGCACCAGCTCCGCCATGGTGCCGACGGTCTCCTCGATCGGCACGCCCATATCGCGGCGGTGCATGTAGTAGAGGTCGATCACCTCCACATCCAGGCGCTTGAGGCTCGCCTCGACGCACTGGCGGATGTACGGCGGGTCGTTGCGGATGATCCGTTTGTACGGCTCCTCCGGCGAGCTCGAGATCCCGAACTTCGTGGCGATGACCACGTCCTCCCGGTGCCGCTTGAAGAACGGCGACAGGAACTTCTCGTTCTCCCCCGCGCCGTAGGCGTCCGCCGTGTCGTAGAGCGTGACGCCGAGTTCCAGAGCCCGCTCCAGGGCGGCGCGCGACTCCCCGGCGTCCGAGGGGCCGTACGCCCAGCTCATGCCCATGCAGCCGAGGCCCTGCACCCCCACCTGCGGGCCGTCGGCGGCGAGCTGCGCCTTCGCGATCCTGCTGTCCGTCATCGGGGCCTCTCCGACGCCAGGGCGCGCCCGGCGTCCGCATAGAAATCGATCTTGCGATTGAGCACCGCGAGCGTGTCCTGCAGCTCCGCGATCCGGGCGAGGACGTCCCGGCGGGTCGCCTCCAGGAGTTCGTAGCGCTCGCCGTATGTGTGATCTCCGGCACGCACCAGCTCCGCGTAGCGGACCATGTCGGCCACGGGCATGCCGGTGAGCCGGAGCTTACCGACGAGATCGAGCCAGTCCAGGTCGGCGTTGCAGTAGCGGCGCTGACCGGTGTGCGAGCGGTCCACGTGGGGCATGAGGCCGATCCGCTCGTACCAGCGCAGGGTGTGTGCCGTCAGCCCGGTGAAGGCGACGACCTCGCTGATGGTGTAACTGTCCTGCCCGGCGGGACGGGGATACCGCTCGGGCGGTACGGAGCAGATGTCGGTCCCGTTTTCGGCCGCCTCGGTCAAGGTCTCCATCACCGTCATGAACCCCACGCTAAAACCTTCGAGTGCACTCCAAGCAAGCGGACAGGGGGAAAATGCCGAGCCCCGTCCGGCGGGAGCAACTAGCGTGCGCCGCATGAGTCTCGTACGCCGGGCCGTACCCGAGGACGCCGAAGAACTGCTGCGACTGCGCCAGGTGATGATCGATTCGGTCTTCTCCACCGATTCCTCCACACAGTGGCACTCGGAGTCCCTGCCCGTCGTACGCCGCCGGCTCGCCGACCCCGAGGGCGGTTTCGTCGCGTTCGTGATCGACCATCCCCAGCGGCCCGGAGCGCTGGCCGCGCTGGTGGCCGGGACCGTCGAGTACCGGATCGGCCGGCTGGGCAATCCGCACGGGCGGGTCGGGCACGTCTTCAGTGTCGCCACCGATCCCGACGCGCGCCGCCGCGGCTACGCCCGCGCCTGCATGGAGACGCTGCTGGACTGGTTCCGCGGGCAGGACGTGAGCCAGGTCGATCTGAACGCGTCCGCCGAGGCCGAGCCCCTCTACGACTCGCTGGGCTTCGTCCGCAAGCCGGACCCCTCGATGCGGCTGCACCTGGGAAGCGCATAGTGTCGGACGCATGTCCCTGCAGAGTCTGGCGCTGATCGAGAACTGGCCCGTCCCCACCGCCGCCGCGGCGGTCGTCCGCGCGGACGGCACCGTGCTCGGCACGCACGGCCCGGTCGACCACCGCTTCCCGCTGGCCTCGGTCACCAAGCCGCTCGCCGCGTACGCGGTGCTCGTTGCGTACGAGGAGGGGGCGATCGAGCTGGACGAGCCCGCGGGGCCGCCCGGCTCCACGGTCCGGCACCTCCTCGCCCACACCTCCGGGCTGGCGTTCGACGAACACCGCGTGACGTCCGCTCCCGGGGAGCGGCGGCTGTACTCGAACGCGGGGTTCGAGGTGCTGGGCGATCATGTGGCGAAGGCGACGGACATCCGGTTCTTCGAGTACGCGCGCCAGGCCGTCCTCGACCCGCTCGGCATGACCTCGACGAGCCTCGAAGGCTCCCCGGCCAAGGACGGCGTCTCGACGGTCGCCGACCTCGTGCGGTTCGCGGCCGAGGTGCAGGCCCCGCGTCTGCTGGACGCGCGGACGATGGCGGAGGCGATGACGGTGCAATACCCGGGCACGAAGGGCGTGTTGCCCGGGTACGGACATCAGAACCCCAACGACTGGGGACTCGGCTTCGAGATCCGGGATTCCAAGTCGCCGCACTGGACGGGCGGTTCGTCGTCGCCGAGGACCTTCGGGCACTTCGGGCAGTCGGGCACGTTCCTGTGGATCGACCCGGACGCGGGGGTGGGGTGCGTGGCGTTGACGGACCGCGCCTTCGGACCATGGGCGGTCGAGGCGTGGACGCCGTTCACGGACGCGGTGCTGGCGGAACTGCGGGGCTGAGGCGCCCGGCTACCCGGTCAACTCCCAGACCAGCAGCTCCGCCTCGGTCAGCCCCACGGCCTCCACGTCCTTCGCGTCCGTGATCCGCGCCGCGTCGCCCGGCCCCAGCTCCGCGCCGTCCAGCCGCACTTCGCCGCGCACCACGTGGACGTAGGTGTACGCCGCGTCCGGTACCGCGGTGCGCTCCCCCTCCGCGAGGCGCCGCACATGGAGCATCGCTCCCGCCTGCGGGACCGCGTACGGTGTGGAGTCCGCGATGCCGTGGACCACCTCGTAGGCCGGATCGCCGCCCGGCTCCAGGGGCGCCAGCCACATCTGGACGAAGACCAGCGGGACGTCGGCGTCGTTGCGCTCCACGTGGCGGACGCCGCCCGCCGCGCTCAGACGCTGGACGTCTCCCGGCCTGATGAGCGACGAACGGCCCGTCGAGTCGCGGTGGGTCAGCCTGCCCTCCACCACCCATGTGACGATCTCGGTGTGGCTGTGCGGGTGCTCGTCGAAGCCCGCCCCAGGTGCGAGCCGCTCCTCGTTGCAGGCGATCACCGCGCCGAAGCGGAGGTTGTCCGGATCGTAGTGGGGGCCGAAGCTGAAGGCGTGCAGGGACTCGATCCCGGCGACCGGGTCCCCTCCCCGGTAGCGCTCGCCGGCGCGCCGTACGTCCATCACAGCAACCACCGTAGCCCCGCTTGTCCCACCCCCCGGGACCCCCGGCACACGCCTCCGGCCCGATAAGGCAGTCTTGTCCCCGTGCCCGAATCCGAAGCCAGCCACGCAGACCATGCAGTGCACTCCGTCCATCCCCACGCCGCGACCCTGAAGCGGCTGGAGAGGTCCTCCGGAAGCCTCGCCGCCCAGGCCATCGCGCGCATGGACGAGACGCTGCCGTGGTATCGGGCGATGCCTCCGGAGAACCGTTCCTGGATCGGTCTCGTGGCCCAGGCGGGCATCGCCGCGTTCACCGAGTGGTTCCGGCATCCGGACGCGCCCCAGGCCATCTCCACCGATGTCTTCGGCACCGCGCCGCGCGAACTGACGCGCGCCATCACCCTCCGGCAGACCGTGGAGATGGTGCGGACCACCATCGAGGTCATGGAGTCCGCCATCGACGAGGTGGCCGCTCCGGGCGACGAGTCCGTGCTGCGCGAGGCGCTCCTTGTCTACGCCCGCGAGATCGCCTTCGCCACCGCCCAGGTCTACGCGCAGGCCGCCGAGGCACGCGGCGCCTGGGACGCCCGGCTCGAGTCGCTGGTCGTGAACGCCGTGCTCAGCGGGGAGGCCGACGAGGGCGCCGTCAGCCGGGCCGCGGCCCTCGGCTGGAACTCGCCAGAACATGTGTGTGTGGTGCTGGGAACGGCGCCCGACGGTGACAGCGAGTTGACGGTCGAGGCCATCCGGCGGGCCGCCCGGCACGCCAAGCTTCAAGTCCTCACGGGGGTGCTCGGGGACCGCCTCGTGGTGATCGCCGGGGGCAGCGACAACCCGCTCGCCGTCGCCAGGTCGCTGATCGGGCCGTTCGCCGCAGGACCCGTGGTCGCCGGTCCCATCGTTCCCGATCTGCTCGCCGCCACCCGCTCCGCGCAGGCCGCCGCCGCAGGCCTCAAGGCGTGTTCTGCCTGGCAGGACGCACCGCGCCCGGTACTGGCGGACGACCTGCTTCCGGAGCGCGCGATCGCGGGTGACCCGAGCGCCCGCGAGGAACTGGTGGAGGAGATCTACAGACCGCTGGAGGAGGCGGGCTCCGCACTCCTGGAAACCCTCAGCGTCTATCTGGAGCAGGCGTCAAGTCTCGAAGGTGCGGCGCGGATGCTTTTCGTTCACCCGAACACCGTGCGCTACCGGCTCCGACGTGTGACTGACGTCACCGGTTGGTCGCCCTCTGATGTACGCTCCGCGTTCACGTTGCGGATCGCACTGATCCTGGGACGGCTCACCGAGGGGGATCCACGGACCTAGTCTTTTGTCGGGGGCCCACAAAACCCCCTGCTGTTCTTCGTCCCTGTCCCCACGGGCGGCCCCGGCCGTCCCCAAGAGAGAGTGTGAGAGTGCTCGTACTCGTCGCTCCCGGCCAGGGCGCCCAGACGCCTGGCTTCCTGACTCCTTGGCTCGAACTCCCCGGTGCCGCCGACCGCATCGCCGCGTGGTCGGACGCCATCGGGCTCGACCTCGCCCACTACGGCACGCAGGCCGACGCCGACGCCATCCGGGACACCGCCGTGGCCCAGCCGCTGCTGGTGGCCGCCGGTCTGCTGTCCGCCGCGGCACTCGGTGACATGGTCCCCGGCGCCGTCGCGGGCCACAGCGTCGGAGAGATCACCGCCGCCGCCTTCGCGGGCGTCCTCGAGGAGACGGCAGCCCTGATGCTCGTCCGCCGACGGGGCCTGGCGATGGCCGAGGCCGCCGCCATCACGGCCACGGGCATGTCGGCACTGCTCGGCGGCGACCCGACGACGACGATCCCGCACCTGGAGGGTCTGGGCCTGACGCCGGCGAACGTGAACGGTGCCGGGCAGATCGTCGCCGCCGGCACCCTGGAGCAGCTCGCCGCCCTGGAGGCCGACAAGCCCGAGGGAGTGCGGCGCGTCGTACCGCTGAAGGTGGCAGGTGCCTTCCACACCCACCACATGGCGCCCGCCGTCGACACCCTCGCCCAGGCCGCAGAGGCGCTGACGCCCGCCATGCCGAAGGTCGCGTACGTCTCGAACAAGGACGGACAGGTCGTCGAGACCGGCTCCGAGGTGCTCCAGCGCCTGGTCGGTCAGGTCGCCAACCCGGTCCGCTGGGACCTGTGCATGGAGACGTTCGAGAAGCTGGGCGTGACCGCGCTGCTCGAGGTGTGCCCCGGTGGCACCCTGACCGGCATCGCCAAGCGCGCGCTGCCCGGTGTCACGACCCTGGCCCTCAAGACCCCCGACGACCTCGATGCGGCGCGCAACCTCGTTTCCGAGCACAGCGCCTGATTAGGAGCCCGAGAACATGTCGAAGATCAAGGCACGGAAGGGCGCTCCGTACGCGCGCATCCTCGGGGTCGGCGGCTACCGCCCCGTCCGGGTGGTGCCCAACGAGGTGATCCTGGAGAAGATCGACTCCTCCGACGAGTGGATCCGCTCCCGCTCCGGCATCGAGACCCGGCACTGGGCGAACGACGATGAGACCGTCGCCGCGATGTCCATCGAGGCGTCCGGCAAGGCGATCGCCGACGCCGGGATCGCCGCCGAGCAGATCGGCGCGGTCATCGTCTCCACCGTCTCGCACTTCACCCAGACCCCGGCCGTCGCGACCGAGATCGCCGACAAACTCGGTACGGACAAGGCCGCAGCCTTCGACATCTCGGCCGGTTGCGCGGGCTTCGGCTACGGCCTCACGCTCGCCAAGGGCATGATCGTCGAGGGGTCCGCCGAGTATGTCCTCGTCATCGGTGTGGAGCGTCTCTCCGACCTGACGGACCTCGAGGACCGGGCGACCGCCTTCCTGTTCGGCGACGGTGCCGGCGCGGTCGTCGTCGGCCCGGCCGAGGAGCCGCACATCGGCCCGACCGTCTGGGGCTCGGAGGGCGACAAGTCCGAGACGATCAAGCAGACCGTGCCGTGGAACGAGTTCAGGCTCGGCGATGTCTCCAAGCTCCCGGTCGACAGCGAGGGCAACGTCAAGTTCCCCGCGATCACCCAGGAGGGCCAGGCGGTGTTCCGCTGGGCCGTGTTCGAGATGTCGAAGGTCGCCCAGCAGGCGCTGGACGCGGCCGGGATCACCCCGGACGACCTGGACGTCTTCATCCCGCACCAGGCCAACGTGCGGATCATCGACTCGATGGTGAAGACTCTCAAGCTGCCGGAGCACGTCACGGTCGCCCGTGACATCCGCACCACCGGCAACACCTCGGCCGCCTCGATCCCGCTCGCGATGGAGCGGCTCCTGGCGACCGGCGAGGCGAAGAGCGGCGACACCGCGCTCGTCATCGGATTCGGGGCGGGTCTCGTGTACGCAGCGACGGTCGTTACCCTCCCCTAGGCACTCCGTGCCGGATCATGCGATCCGTTGCGGGAACTGCACACCCCTGCCGCTGACGCGGCGGGCGCCACACCCTCTGGATACATACGAAGGAGCGCCTGACATGGCCGCCACCCAGGAAGAGATCGTCGCCGGTCTCGCCGAGATCGTGAACGAGATCGCCGGGATCCCCACCGAGGACGTCCAGCTGGACAAGTCCTTCACCGACGACCTGGACGTCGACTCGCTGTCCATGGTCGAGGTCGTCGTCGCCGCCGAGGAGCGCTTCGACGTGAAGATCCCCGACGACGACGTCAAGAACCTCAAGACCGTCGGTGACGCCGCCGAGTACATCCTCAAGCACCAGGCCTGATCGATCGATCACCCGGGCAGACGACAGCCCGATGACGGGCTGCGGCCCGGCCACCGGGCCATTGCCCCGCCACCCGGCGGTGGCGCCGCCGAATCCTCGTATCCGTTGGAGAAAGAATTCCCGTGAGCTCGACCAATCGCACCGTGGTCGTCACCGGTATCGGCGCAACCACACCGCTGGGTGGCGACGCGGCCTCTACTTGGGAGGGCCTGGTCGCCGGCAAGTCCGGCGTCCGTCTCCTCGAGCAGGAGTGGGCCGCCGAGCAGGCGGTCCGCATCGCAGCACAGATCGCCGTGGAGCCGTCCGAGGTCATCCCGCGTCCCCAGGCCCGCCGCCTGGACCGCTCGGCGCAGTTCGCGCTGATCGCCGCCAAGGAGGCCTGGGCGAACGCCGGTTTCACCGACAAGGCCGGCGAGGACTCCGCGGTCGATCCCGACCGTCTCGGCGCGGTCATCGCCTCCGGCATCGGTGGTGTGACGACCCTCCTCGAGCAGTACGACGTGCTGAAGGAGAAGGGCGTCCGCCGGGTCTCCCCGCACACCGTGCCGATGCTGATGCCGAACGGACCGTCCGCCAACGTGGGTCTCGCCGTGGGCGCCCGGGCCGGTGTCCACACCCCGGTCTCCGCCTGTGCGTCGGGCGCCGAGGCCATCGGCTACGCCATCGAGATGATCCGCACCGGCCGTGCCGACGTCGTCGTCGCCGGCGGTACGGAGGCGGCGATCCACCCGCTGCCGATCGCCGCGTTCGGCAACATGATGGCGATGTCCAAGAACAATGACGACCCGCAGGGCGCCTCGCGTCCCTACGACGTCGACCGCGACGGCTTCGTCCTGGGCGAGGGCGCGGGCGTGCTGGTGCTGGAGTCGGCCGAGCACGCCGCCAAGCGCGGTGCCCGCGTCTACGCGGAGGCGGTCGGCCAGGGCATCTCCGCCGACGGTCACGACATCGTCCAGCCGGAGCCCGAGGGCCGCGGAATCTCGCACGCCCTGCAGAACCTGCTCGACAACACCGACCTGGACCCGGCCGAGGTCGTGCACGTGAACGCGCACGCCACCTCCACACCGGCCGGCGACGTGGCCGAGTTGAAGGCGCTGCGCAAGGTCTTCGGCGACGACGCCGACCACATCGCGGTCTCCGCGACCAAGTCGATGACCGGTCACCTCCTCGGTGGCGCGGGCGGCGTGGAGTCGGTGGCGACCGTCCTCGCCCTGTACCACCGGGTGGCCCCGCCGACGATCAACGTCCGCAACCTCGACCCCGAGGCCGAGGCCAGCGCCGACATCGTCCGCGGCGAGGCCCGCAAGCTGCCGGTCGAAGGCCGTATCGCCGCGCTGAACGACTCGTTCGGCTTCGGCGGCCACAACGTCGTCCTGGCGTTCCGCACGGTCTGACGCGGACCGTCCGCCTGACACGGTGAAGGGCCCCCACCCGCTCGGTGGGGGCCCTTCATCTGCTGTCGGGCGGCTGCCTTCAGACGACCTGGTGCAGCCACCTCACCGGTGCGCCCTCTCCCGCGTACCGGAACGGTTCCAGCTCGTCGTCCCACGGCTTGCCCAGCAGTCTGGCGAGCTCGGCCTCGAGTTCCGTCTCGCCGCGCTGGGAGCGCACCAGGGCGGCGCGCAGCCGGTCCTCGGGGATGAGGATGTCGCCGTGGATGCCGGTGACCGCATGGAAGATGCCGAGGTCGGGGGTGCAGCTGTAGCGCTCGCCCTCGGCGGTCGGGCACGGTTCCGCGGTCACCTCGAAGCGAAGCAGCTGCCAGCCACGCAGCGCGGAGGCGAGCTTGGACGCCGTGCCGGCCTCGCCCTGCCAGGAGAACTCGGATCTCCAGGTCCCGGGTGCCGCGGGCTGCCGGATCCAGTCGAGACTGACGCGCGTACCCAGCACGCCTGCGACTGCCCACTCGACGTGCGGGCACAGTGCGCGTGGCGCGGAGTGCACGTACAGGACTCCACGTGTCGTCACCTGAACCTCCGGGCAGACCGCGACATCTTGTAACTTTACGGAACGGGCGTGGCGGGGCGGCCACGGGGCGAGGCTACCGTGCGGCGGCGCAAGGAGTGTGACGTACCGTCGGTCCGGACGGCCTCAAACACCCAGGTTTCACCCAAGGGGACGCGGGACTGACCCAACGTGTTCGAAGCGCTGCCGAACGAGGACGTCCACCGACCGAGCGGTCGTGGACCACGAACGAGGGGACCAGGGATGCGGAAGCGAAGCCACCGTTCGCGCGCCGTCGTGGCGTTCGCGGCGGCCGCCGTCCTGGGGCTCGCGGGGTGCGACGCCACCGGTGGCGAGGAGACCGCTCCGCAGGCCACCACCACACAGCCGATGCGGTCCCCGAGGCCCTCGCCGCTCTGGAACCGCTTCCCCGGCTCGATCGCCGCCGTGGGTGACTCCATCACCCGCGGTTTCGACGCCTGCACCGTGCTGTCCGACTGCCCGGAGGTGTCGTGGGCGACGGGCAGCGACTCCCAGGTCGACAGCCTCGCGGTGCGGCTCCTCGGGGTGACCGGGGTCGCGCTCCACAGCTGGAACTTCGCGGTGACCGGGGCCCGGATGTCGGATCTCGCGGCACAGATGGAACAGGCGGCGCAGCGGAAGCCGGAGCTGGTGACGGTGATGGCCGGCGCCAACGACGCCTGCCGCTCCACCCTCTCCGCGATGACCTCGGCCGCCGATTTCCGCGCCCGGTTCCAGGAGGCGATGGACACGCTGCGCGGGGAACTGCCCCGGACGCAGGTGTACGTCGCCAGCGTGCCGAACCTGAAGCGGCTGTGGTCACAGGGCCGCACCAGCCCGATCGGCAAAGAGGTGTGGAAGCTGGGCGTCTGCCCGTCGATGCTGAACAACGCGGACGCTCTGGACGCCGCGGCCACGAAGCGGCGCGCCACGGTGCAGGCCCGGGTGGAGGCGTACAACCGGGTCCTGAAGGAGGTGTGCGAGAAGGACCGGCGGTGCCGCTTCGACGGCAACGCCGTCTTCGACTACCGCTTCGGCACCGACCAGTTGAGCCAGTGGGACTGGTTCCATCCGAGCAGGAACGGTCAGGCACGACTGGCGGAGATCGCCTACCGCACCGTCACGGCGAAAGACCCGGTGACCTAGGGTTTTCCACATGAGCGAACTTTTCGGCACGCTTCCCGACGGCGCACCGGTCCACCGCTGGACGCTGGAGCGGGACGGGGTGCGGGTCCGCGTCCTGTCGTACGGCGGGATCCTGCAGTCGGTCCGGCTCACTGACCCATGGGGATTCCCCCGCACGAGCGAAGCCGACAGTGGGAAAGGACGTCCGGCGGACCTGGTGCTCGGCTTCGCGGGCCTGGAGGGCTACCTCACCCACCCGGGGCCGTATCTGGGCGCGCTGATCGGGCGGTACGCCAACCGCATCGCACGGGCCCGTTTCGCGCTCGACGGCCGGACCTACCCGCTCGAGCCGAACGACGGGCCGAACTCGCTGCACGGCGGTGTGCGGGGCTTCGACAAGCGCGTATGGGACGTGGAGCCGGTCGAGCACGGCGTGCGGCTGTCCCGGGTCGGCGCGCACGGCGAGGAGGGCTTTCCGGGCCGTCTCAAGGTCTCGGCGACCTACACCCTCGGACCGGGCGGTGCGCTCCGGATCGCGTACGAAGCGGTCACGGATGCGCCGACCGTCGTCAACCTGACCAGCCACTCCTACTGGAATCTGGCCGGTTCGGGGCATGCGGGCGGGCACGAACTGCGGATCGCCGCCTCACGGATCACCCCGGTGGACGGTGACCTGATCCCGACGGGTGAACTTCAGGACGTGGCCGGCACGCGCTTCGACTTCCGGACGGCGCGGAAGGCCGGCTCGGGGTACGACCACAACTTCGTGCTCGACAAGGGCGTGACCGACACCCCCGAGCAGGTGGCCGAGCTGCACGATCCGGCGTCCGGGAGGGTGCTCACCATCGCGACGACCGAACCCGGACTCCAGCTCTACACCGGGGACCACCTCGGCGCCCCGTTCTCCCCCGGCGACGGGATCGCGCTGGAGACGCAGCACTTCCCGGACTCCCCGAACCGCCCCCGGTTCCCGAGCACCGTGCTGCGTCCGGGTGAGCACTACCGCTCGGAGACCGTGTACGGCTTCGGCGCACGCGGCTAGTGCGGCGGTCGACGCCACGAGCCCCGGCCCAGGGGTCAGGTCCCGGACCGGGGCTGCTCGTGGAGGGACTTCTCCCGGGTCAGACGTTAATCGTCACCGTGACACGGCGGTCCGCGATCGAGCGGCCTGCGGCAACCTCGTACGAACCCTTCACAAACGACCACGTGTTCGAGTCATGGTCCCAGATCTCGAAGGCCCGCCACGGCAGTTCCACGACAGCGTCGGCTCTCTCCCGGTGTCGTCTCGACGCCCGCGAAACCGGCGAGCCGGATGCCGGACGTCCGGCATCCGGCTCGGCCGGGCCCAGGCAGACCTGCGCGCGGTGCACGACAGGCTGCCGGGCGGGCATGTCCACACACCGGTCCTGCAGTTCGGGACGGGAACACGGACCCGGCGACCGGGACGGTCGCCGACCCCGAGTGCGTACGGAACCGGCTCGACATCATCGCCCAGGCCCGGGGAATCGTGACGGTGGCGGCGAACACCGTCTCCGGACACTGCGTCAGGCGCGGGTGACCGTCTCCTCCTCCGGTTCCCGCTCCTCGGCCGTCCCCTCGCCCAGCAGGTCGCGGGCCAGCAGTGTGGCGCCCGCGACCGCGCCCGGCATCAGGAAGACCGCGACGAACGGGACGAGGAAGGCGAGGCCGAGGGGCGTGCCGAAGCCCCAGACGAGCAGCTTGCGGGAGCGCAACAGCGTGAGGCGTTCGCGGAGTTCCACACCACGGCGCTGGAGGGCGATGGCGGTGAGTTCCTCGGTGAGGAAGAAGCCGGTGACGAAGAAGCCGGCCACGGGGACGACGGTCTGGCCGACGAGCGGGAGAAAGCCGAGGGCGAAGAGGAGGACGCCCCAGAGCATGGCGCGGACGAGGATGCGGAGGCTGTCGCGGATCGAGATCCACAGTTCACGGTGGAGCGGCAGGCCGGACTGCGGGGCCGTGCCGTCCGGCGATACGTCGCGGTCCACCGTCTCGGAGAGGCTCTCGTAGAACGGCTGGCCGACGACGAGGGTGACGGCGGAAAAGGTGAGGACGGCCAGCAGGAGGGCGAGGGCGAAGAGGACGGCGGTGAGGAAGCCGCGGAAGAGGCCGAGCCAGGGGCTCGGCCACCCGTCGGCGAACGGTGTGGCCCAGGTGACGGCTTCCTCGCCCCACAGGGCCAGGGCGACCAGCGCCGCCGCATACAGAACGAGGGTGATCAGTCCCGGCAGAAGGCCGAGACCGTACTGCCTGCCGTGCCGGGACACCCAACGCTGGCCTGACAGAAGACGACCGAATCCCACCCCGAGATCACGCATGGAAGAAACTTTACCGAGGCGGCCGCATCGCGGTGTCACGGCCACCGTGACCCGCGAAACAGCGGGCAGGGCGCCTTCCTTCGTCGTGGCCGACGCCGTGCGGCCGGTGCGGGCGTCTCCCACGGCGGCCCCGGCCCGCCCGACACGGAGGCCGCACCCCACGTCCAAGGGTGCGGCCTCCGTACTGGTCAACGACCTCGACCGGACGAGCGTCACGCTGCCGCCGCCTCGGTGGCCCTCGAGTAGGGCAGAACTGGTGGGCCTGTTCGAGCGGGCCGCGTGCCGCGGGATCGGCTCGGCCGTCGGGATGCCGTGCCCGGAATGGGCCTCAGAGCTTGACGATCATCTTCCCGATGTTGTCTCCGCGCAGAACGCCGAAGAACGCCTCCAGGTTGTTCTCGATGCCCTCGACCACGGTCTCGCGGTACTTCAGCTCGCCCGAGCGGACCCAGGGGCCGACCTCCTGGACGAACTGGGGCTGCAGGTCGTAGTGGTCGCTGACCAGGAAGCCCTCGATACGGCCACGGGTCTGGATCAGGCGGGCGAGGTTCCTCGGGCCGGGGGAGGGTTCGGTGTCGTTGTAGACGGAGATCATGCCGCAGACGGCGACGCGGCCGCCCCGGTTGAGAGAACCGATGGCGGCTTCCAGGTGCTCGCCGCCGACGTTGTCGAAGTAGACGTCGACACCGTCCGGGGCGGCCTCGCGCAGCTGCCGGCTCACAGGTCCGTTCTTGTAGTTGAAGGCCGCGTCGAAGCCGTACTCCTCGAGCAGGAGCTTGACCTTTTCGTCGGATCCGGCCGAGCCGATGACCCGCGAGGCGCCCTTCAGCTTGGCGATCTGACCCACCTGGCTGCCGACGGCACCGGCCGCGCCCGACACGAAGACGGAGTCGCCCTCCTTGAAGGCGGCGGTCCGCAGCAGACCGGCGTAGGCGGTGAGCCCCGTCATACCCAGCACACCCAGGTACGTCGACAGCGGCGCCGCGTCGGCGTCGACCTTGACGGCCTGCGCGGCGTCCACGACCGCGTACTCACGCCAGCCGAAGAAGTGCAGGACATGGTCGCCGGCCTCGATCCCCTCTGCGTTGGAGACGACGACCTCACCGACCGCGCCGCCCTGCATCGGCTTGTTGAGCTCGTACGGCGCGGCGTACGACTTGGCGGCGCTCATGCGGCCGCGCATGTACGGATCGACGGAGACGTACACGTTCCGCACCAGCACCTGCCCCTCGCCCGGCTGCGGGACCTCCGCCTCGACGAGCGCGAAGTCCTCGGGCTTGGGCCAGCCGACCGGGCGGCTGAGCAGGTGCCATTCACGGCTGACGGCGGGAAGGGTGGGGATGTCGGTCATGGCGCCTTTCCTCACGGCTGCGACTCACATACTTCAGTACCTGAAACAACCATGCCTGAATATTTCAGACTGTCAAGTAAAGAGGTAGCCTGAACGCCATGGCCACGCAGAAGACACCCCGCATAGACCCGCTGACCCTGGAAGTCGTGGAGCTGATCGGCGCGGTCGTGGCCCGCTACCACGAGGAGTACGAGGAGGCGGCCGCCGAGCACGCACTGACCGGCGCACAGGCACGCCTGTTGAGCCTGCTGTCGATGGAGCCGCTGCCGATGCGGCGGCTGGCGCAGAAGCTGAAGTGCGAGCCGTCCAACGTCACCGGGATCGTGGACCGGCTGGAGACACGGGGCCTGGTGGAGCGCCGCCCGGACCCGGCCGACCGCCGCGTGAAGCTGGCGGCGGCGACGGAGGAGGGCTGCCGGGTGGCGCACGGCCTGCGTGACTCGCTGAACTTCGCCCGGGAGCCCCTGGCGGGGCTGTCCGACAACGAACGACTGTCCCTGCGGCACCTGCTACGCCGGATGCTGGAGGCGTAGCCCCCGGCACCGGGCACCGGGAGGGCTCGACCGGCGGTGCCCCTTCGGCCTCGACCCCCTCACCCTCGGACACCGGACCGGCCGAGTGGCCTCCGGCTGCGCGCCTTGCACAAGCCTTACGTGCACCACCACAGGAAACGGTTGCACGATTTCGTCGGCGACGGACGCGGAGTCGGATTCGTCGACGGCGGACGGCTCGACGGAGCCGTGCTCGGCGCGGACGACCGCGTGGTCGTAGGGACCGGGACCGAGCGGCTCGGGAGCCTCGTCGCCGAAGGCGTGGCCTTGTCGGTCTCCTTCTTCTCGTCGTCCTTCTTGTCCCTGGCGGACTCCGACGCCGACGGGGACGCGGAGGCCGATGCCGACGCCGAGGCCGGATCGGAGGCATCTCCGCCGGACGGGGTGGCGCTCTCCTTCGCGGAGGCTTCGCCGTCCACCGTCTCGTCCCCGGCGGCCGCAGTCCTGGGGGTGGTTCCGGGGGACTCGATGCCGAGTTCGGCCAGGCTCAGGGCGCCCGCCGCCAGCAACAGCCCGGCGCCCACGAACAGCACTCGCCTCCGGCGCCGCCGATGGGCCGCGGCCTTGCGATCGCGACGACCAGACCGCCCTCCGGGGCCGCCCTCGGGATCGCCGGTCGGCCCTCGCCTCTTCGCCCGCCGCCGAACGTGCGCGCGCCCGGACTCCAACGGCTCGTCCTCGTCCGGCGGTTCGGCCCCGTCGGAGCCGTCCGTACCGTCGTAGCCCTCGTCGTCGTCCAAGCCGTCGTCGCCGGCGCGCGCGCCGCCCTTGTCCGTGTGGGCGTATGCGCGCAGTTCTTCGACCGGCGTGCCGCACCCCGGGCAGGCGAGGGCGCCGTTGAGGTGCCTTCGGCACGGGTGGCAGTAGTCCATGACGCGGGAAGACTAAGTTCCTCGCAGGTAACGTTCCTAGGGGCAGCTGTGAAAGTTGTGTGCGGAATCGCTCATTACGGTGTGGCGAGTTGAACACGGCATGCAACGCAGTTGTCGAAATCCTTGCCGAAACCGTTATGCGTACGCCCCATTGACACTCCCACCGCCCCCTCTTTACTGTCACGCCAGCATTTCGAACGCGTGACGAAATTTCGAACATGCCGCCTGGGCCGACAAGGCACCGCCGACGCAGCAAGGGGCAACTGCCGTGCGCATCACCGGAATCAGCACACACGTGGTCGGGACGCCATGGCGCAACCTGACCTACGTCCAGGTGCACACCGACGAGGGCATCAGCGGAGTCGGCGAGACCCGGATGCTGGGCCGCACCGACGCGCTGATCGGCTATCTGCGGGAGGCGGAGGCCAACCACATTGCCGGTTCCGATCCGTTCGCCGTGGAAGACCTCGTACGCCGAATGAAGTACGGCGACTACGGACGCGCGGGCGAGATCGTCATGTCCGGCATCGCGGTCGTCGAGATGGCCTGCTGGGACATCAAGGGCAAGGCCCTGGGCGTCCCCGTCTGGCAGCTCCTCGGCGGCAAGGTCACCGACCGGGTCAAGGCCTACGCCAACGGGTGGTACACCACCGAGCGGACCCCGGACGCATACCACAAGGCCGCTCAGGAGGTCGTCGCCCGCGGCTACAAGGCCCTGAAGATCGACCCGTTCGGCACCGGACACCTCGAGCTCGACCACGATCAGACCCTGTACTCCGTCTCCCTCATCGAGGCGGTGCGGGATGCCATCGGGCCCGACGCGGAGCTGATGCTGGAGATGCACGGCCGCTTCTCCCCCTCCACCGCCGTCCGGCTGGCCCACGATCTCGCGCCGTTCAAGCCGGCCTGGCTGGAGGAGCCGGTCCCGCCGGAGAACCTCAAGGCGCTGGAGAAGGTGGCCCAGAAGGTGGACCTGCCGGTCGCCACCGGAGAGCGGATCCACGACCGCATCGAGTTCCGCGAGCTGTTCGAGAGCCAGGCCGTCGACGTCATCCAGCCGGACGTCGGCCACATCGGCGGCATCTGGGAGACCCGGAAGCTGGCCGCGACCGCCGAGGCCCACTACATGCTGGTGGCCCCGCACAACGTGGGCGGATCCGTCCTCACCGCGGCCTGCCTCCAGGTCGGCTTCACCACCCCGAACTTCAAGATCCTCGAGCACTTCAACGACTTCGCGGACGCGGAGATCAAGAAGGTGGTCAAGGGCGCGCCCGAAGTCGTCGACGGCTACTTCCACCTGTCCGACGCCCCCGGCCTCGGTGTCGAGCTGGACACCGACGCGGCGGCCGAATTCCCGCAGCAGCAGGTTCGGTTCGACCTGTGGGCCGAAGGCTGGGAGCAGCGCAAGCCGAAGGGGACGAAGTGAGCGCCGCCGTCGTCGTCGAGGCACCGGGCGTGCACAGCCTGGTCCCCCACGAGCCCGTCGCGCCCGGCCCCGGCGAGGCGCTGGTACGGGTGCACGCCGTCGGCATCTGCGGCAGCGACCGCGAGGTGTACCAGGGCAACCGGCCCGAGGGATACGTCCGTTACCCCCTCACCCCGGGCCACGAGTGGTCCGGCACCGTCCAGTCGGTCGGCGCCGGGGCGCCCGAGGCCCTGGTCGGCTGCGACGTGGTCGGCGAGGGCTTCCGCAACTGCCAGGTCTGCGATCGCTGCCACGCCGGTGACACCACACTGTGCACCGCGGGCTACGAGGAGACCGGCTTCACCCGGCCGGGAGCGATGGCCGCCACGCTCACGCTGCCGGCCCGGCTGCTGCACGTCCTGCCGGACGACGCGGACCTGACGGCGGCGGCCCTCCTGGAGCCCGCCGCCTGCGTCGCCGCCGCGGCGCTGAAGGCGAACGTCCGGCCCGGCGAGCGGGTCGCGGTCGTCGGGACCGGCACGCTCGGCATGTTCGCCGTGCAGTTCCTCAAGGCCGCCTCCCCTGCCGAGCTGCTGGTGGTCGGCACCGGAAACGACCGCGAGGCGCTGTCCCGACGATTCGGCGCCACCGGCTTCCGCACCAAGGACCAGGAACTTCCTGCCGACTTCGACGTCGTCGTCGAGACCGCCGGGTCCGCGTCCGCCGCGCGCGCGGCGGCCTCCCTGCTCAGACGCGGTGGACGCCTCGTCCTCACGGGTATCCCGGCGCCGGGCGCCGAGGGCCTCGACCCCACCGATCTCGTCGTGCGGCAGCTGGAGGTGCACACCGTGTTCGGGGCGCCGCCGCGCGCCTGGGCGCACACGGTACGGGTCTTCGGCGCCGGACTGCTCGATCCGTTGCCGCTGATCACACACGAGTTGCCCCTCGCCGAGTTCTGGCAGGCCATCGAACTGGTGGGATCCGGCGATCCGAAGGTCGGCAAGGTCCTGCTGCGACCGTGACATCCCCCGGACGTGTGCGCCGGTACGGAGCCAGCTGACGAGCTCCGTACCGGCGTACCACCACAGTCTCTGCACAGCCAGAGTCGCGAACCTTGTGCGAAATACCGAACATGAAGGACGCCTTGTGACCCACCCCGCTACAGCAGCCCGCAGGCCCGGTGAGCAGGCGCTCACCGCGCTCGGCCTGGGCGCGCCCGCTCCCTCCCCCGCCGACGCCTCTCCTCACACCTTCCCCGGAGGCGGCCGCTGGCGCACCGAGATCCCCTCGTGCGAGGGCCCCGAGGCGCTGGCGGTGGTACTCAAGGAGTCCTCCCGGCTCGACGTCCCCATCCACCGCATCAGCCAGGGCAGCGGCATCTGGATGCTGACGGACTCCGAGATCACCGAGATGGTCGAGGCCACCGGTGAACGCGACATCGAACTGTGCCTGTTCACGGGGCCGCGCGGCACCTGGGACATCGGCGCCTCCGTACGCTCGGACTCGCGCGGGGCCGGACTGCGCGCCCGCGGCCACGACGCCGTCGCCGGCTGTGTCGAGGACGCCGTACGGGCCACCGAACTCGGCGTCACATGCCTGCTCGTCGCCGACGAGGGCGTTTTGTGGACGCTGCACCGGGCGCGTGAGGCGGGAATCATCCCGGTCGACACCACCCTCAAGGTGTCCGCGCTCATCGGGCCGGTCAACCCGGCGTCGTACTCCGTCTTCGAGCACCTCGGCGCCGACTCCGTCAACGTGCCGAGTGATCTGACGCTCCATCACCTCACCGAGATCCGGCGGGTCTCCGCCGCCCCCATGGACATGTACATCGAGGCACCCGACGACCTCGGGGGCTATGTGCGGATGTACGAGGTCGCCGAGCTCATCCGGCGCGGCGCACCGCTGTATCTAAAGTTCGGTCTGTCCAAGGCGCCCGGGATCTACCCGTACGGCACCCATCTGCGGGACCTGACCCTGGACACCGCCCGGGAGCGGGTGCGGCGCGGCCGGCTCGCCCTCGACCTGCTCGCCCGGCACGGCGCGGACGGCGACATGGCGCCGCTCGGCTCCCGGCTGCCCGGCCCGCTGCACCGCTTCCCCACCGGCGCCCGACCGCCGGCCGCCCCTCTCAACGACGAGAAGAACAAGGACTGATCACCATGCGCACTCGCAGAGCAGCTCTCGCCGCAATGGCCTCGGCCGCCTCACTCGCCCTGACCCTGTCCGCCTGCGGCCAGAACAGCGAGGGCGGAAGCAAGGAGGACAAGGGGAACGCCAAGGGCGGCACCATCGGCATCGCGATGCCGACCAAGTCCTCCGAACGCTGGATCTCCGACGGCGACAACGTCGTCAAGAACCTCAAGGCCAAGGGCTACAAGACCAAGCTCGTCTACGGCGAGGACGACCCGGACACCCAGGTCTCGCAGATCGAGAATCTGATCACCCAGGGCGTCAAGGGCCTGATCATCGCGGCCATCGACAACAAGTCGCTGAACAACGTGCTCCAGGAGGCCGCGGACGCCGGCATCCCGGTCGTCGCCTACGACCGTCTGATCCTCGGTACCAAGAACGTCGGCTACTACGCCTCCTTCGACAACACGAAGGTCGGCGAGCTCCAGGCCAACTACATCGTGGACAAGCTCGGTCTGAAGGACGGCAAGGGCCCCTTCAACATCGAGCTGTTCGCGGGCTCGAACGACGACAACAACACCAAGTACTTCTTCAACGGAGCGATGAGCGTCCTGAAGCCGTACATGGACAGCAAGAAGCTGGTCGTCCGGTCCGGGCAGACCGCGCTCAACAAGGTCACCACCCTGCGCTGGGACGGCGCCACCGCGCAGAAGCGCATGGACGACATCCTCACGTCCTCGTACAAGAGCCAGAAGGTCGACGCCGTCCTGTCGCCGTACGACGGCATCTCCATCGGCGTGCTGTCCTCGCTGAAGTCGGACGGTTACGGCAGCAAGAGCAAGGCGCTCCCGGTCATCACCGGCCAGGACGCCGAGCTCGCCTCGGTGAAGTCGATCATCGCCGGTCAGCAGACGCAGACCGTCTACAAGGACACCCGCAAACTCGCCGAGGTCGCCTCCGCGATGGTCGACGATGTGCTGAGCGGCAAGAAGCCCGAGGTCAACGACACCAAGACCTACGACAACGGCATGAAGGTCGTCCCCTCCTACCTGCTGCAACCGGTGAGCGTCGACAAGACCAACTACGAGGAGATCCTCGTCAAGGGCGGCTACTACACCGACGCCGAGCTGAAGTGACCCCACGGCCGTCTCCGACCTCACACTGATTGGAAGGCACGACCATGGCGGGACCCGTCCTGGAAATGCGCTCGATCGTCAAGACCTTTCCCGGCGTCAAGGCGCTGTCGGATGTCACGCTGACCGTCCGTCAGGGCGAGGTCCACGCCATCTGCGGCGAGAACGGCGCCGGGAAGTCCACGTTGATGAAGGTGCTCTCCGGCGTCCATCCGGACGGCACCTACGAGGGCGAGATCCTCTTCGAATCGGAGGTCTGCCACTTCAAGGACATCCGGGCGAGCGAACAACACGGCATCGTCATCATCCACCAGGAACTGGCACTGGTGCCGTTCCTCTCCATCGCCGAGAACATCTTCCTCGGCAACGAGCACGCCACGCGCGGCTTCATCAACTGGAACAACACCCTCAAGCACGCCACCGAACTGCTGCGCCGCGTCGGCCTCGACGAGCACCCGGAGACCCGCGTCGCCGACATCGGCGTCGGCAAACAGCAGCTCGTGGAGATCGCCAAGGCCCTGTCGAAATCCGTGAAGCTGCTCATCCTCGACGAGCCGACGGCCGCCCTGAACGACGAGGACAGCGGCAAACTCCTCGATCTAATCCTGGAGTTGAAGAACCAGGGCATCACCTCGATCATCATCTCCCACAAGCTGAACGAGATCCGCAGGGTCGCCGACTCGGTCACGATCCTGCGCGACGGTCGCACCATCGAGACACTCGACGTGAAGGCGGCGGGGACCACCGAGGAGCGGATCATCGCCGGCATGGTCGGCCGCGACCTCGACCACCGCTTCCCCGAGCGCACCCCGCACGAGGCGCAGGAGGGGGCGGCCCCAGCCCTCGAGATCCGCAACTGGACCGTGTTCCACCCGATCGACCAGCAGCGCAAGGTCGTCGACGACGTGTCGATCCAGGTGCGGCGCGGGGAGATCGTGGGCATCGCGGGGCTGATGGGCGCCGGGCGCACCGAGCTCGCGATGAACGTCTTCGGCCGCACCTACGGCCGGTACGCGGGCGGCACGGTCCTCAAGGACGGAACGGAGATCCGGACGAAGACCGTCGCCGAGGCGGTCGGACACGGCATCGCCTACGTGACCGAGGACCGCAAGCACTACGGGCTCAACCTCATCGACACCATCAACCGCAACATCTCCCTGTCCGCCCTGAAGAAGGTGTCCAGGCGGGGTGTGGTCGACGAGCACGAGGAGCGGCAGGTCGCCGAGGGCTACCGGACGTCCATGAACATCAAGGCACCGACCGTCTTCGAGCCGGTGGGCAAGCTGTCCGGCGGCAACCAGCAGAAGGTCGTGCTCAGCAAGTGGATCTTCGCGGGCCCGGACGTGCTGATCCTGGACGAGCCCACGCGCGGTATCGACGTGGGCGCCAAGTACGAGATCTACACGGTCATCGACCGGCTGGCCGCCCAGGGCAAGGCGGTCGTCTTCATCTCCTCCGAACTGCCGGAGCTGCTCGGCATGTGCGACCGCATCTACACGATGGCCGCAGGACGGCTGACCGGTGAGGTACCACGGGCCGAGGCCACGCAGGAAGTGCTGATGCGCCATATGACGAAGGACAAAGAGGTAACGCGATGAGCACGGATGTGACCGCCAGGACCCCGGCCCCCGCGCCGCCGGGCAGGAGTGGATCGGCCACGGGCGGGGGCCTGCTCCAGCGGGTGCTGAACGGCCTGCGCCGCAACATGCGGCAGTACGGCATGCTGATCGCGCTCGGCCTGATCGTCGTCCTCTTCGAGATCTGGACCGGCGGGGACCTGCTGCTGCCGCGCAACGTCTCCAATCTGGTGCTGCAGAACAGCTACATCCTGATCCTCGCGATCGGCATGATGCTGGTGATCATCGCCGGGCACATCGATCTGTCGGTCGGCTCCCTCACGGCGTTCGTGGGCGCGTTCGCGGCCGTGCTCACGGTGCAGCACGGCATGGCGTGGCCTCTCGCCCTGGTGCTGTGCCTGCTGGTGGGCGCGGTGGCCGGCTCGGTGCAAGGGTTCCTGATCGCGTATCTCGGCATACCGTCGTTCATCGTCACCCTCGCCGGGATGCTGCTCTTCCGAGGTCTGACGGAGATCCTGCTCAAGGGGCAGACCCTCGGCCCGTTCCCGAACGGGCTGCAGAAGATCGGCAACGGCTTCCTGCCCGAGGTCGGCCCGAACACCAATTACCACAACCTCACGCTGCTCCTCGGCCTCGTCCTGATCGCCGCCGTGGTGTGGCAGGAGACGCGGGACCGGCGCCGCCAGCGGGAGTTCGCCCTCGATGTGCTGCCGGGGAGGCTGTTCGCCCTCAAGCTCGTCGCCCTGGTCGCCGCGATACTCGTGCTGACGCTGCTGCTCGCCAGCTACAAGGGCGCCCCGATCGTGCTCATCATCCTCGGTGTCCTGGTGGTCGGCTACGGCTACGTGATGCGCAACGCCGTCTTCGGCCGCCACATCTACGCGATCGGCGGCAACCTGCCGGCGGCGAAGCTGTCCGGCGTCAAGGACAAGAGGGTCACCTTCCAGGTCTTCCTGAACATGGGCGTGCTCGCGGCCCTGGCGGGTCTGGTGGTGGCCGCCCGCCTGAACGCGGCCTCGCCGAAGGCGGGTGTGAACTTCGAACTCGAGGCCATCGCCTCGTCGTTCATCGGCGGCGCGTCGATGAGCGGCGGTGTGGGCACCGTCCTCGGCGCGATCATCGGTGGACTCGTTCTCGGTGTGCTGAACAACGGCATGAACCTCCTCAGCGTCGGCACCGACTGGCAGCAGGTCATCAAGGGCCTGGCCCTTCTGGTGGCAGTCGGCTTCGACGTGTGGAACAAGCGCAAGTCCGGTTCGTAGGTCAGCTCGGGCCCGGCCGGACGTACCGGACGACGACCATCCACACGTTCGGCGGGTGACCCGTCACCGGAGGGGGTCCGCCCCGGAACTCGCACCGGTCGCACACGAGTTGAACACCACCCCTTCCGTGTCCGTATGACCGGGTGGCCCGTGCTCCCCCGCGCGGGCCAGCGGACGACGGGCCCGCCGTCCCCACCGGGCCCGCCTCATACGGAGGTTCCATGGGCGACAACGTCACCTCGCTGTTCTGCGGCACCGGGGCGCACAGTCCCTCGATGGCGACGCTGACGCGGCAGGGCGGCGAGGGAACGGGACCCGTGGACTTCTGCATCCCCTGCAACCCCTACTTCCCCACCCCCGCCATGTTCGACGAGCTGGCGAGCCGGCTGCACGAGATCATCACCTACTACCCGAGCAGCGCCGACACGATCACGGCCGAGCTGTGCACCCTGCTCCAGCTGCCGCCCCAGTGCGTGGCGATGGGCAACGGCTCGACCGAGCTGATCACCTGGATCGACCACCTGCTGGTCCGCGAGTCCCTCGCCGTCCCCGTCCCCACCTTCGGCCGCTGGACCGACCAGCCCATGGAGACCGGCAAGCGCGTCGACATGTTCCCGCTCCAGGAGTCCGGCGGTTTCGCCCTGGACCTCGCCCGGTACGCCGAGTTCATCCGCAAGCGCAGCACCCGCGTCGCCGCCGTCTGCAACCCGAACAACCCCGACGGCGGGTTTGTGCCCCGTCAGGCGCTGGTGCAGTTCATGGACGCGATGGCGGACCTGGACCTGGTGGTGATCGACGAGTCGTTCCTGGAGTTCGCCGACGCCGAGAACGAACCCAGCGTCGTCCAGGACGCCGTGATGCGGCCCAACGTCATCGTGCTGCGCAGCCTCGGCAAGAACTTCGGCCTGCACGGCATACGCTTCGGCTATCTGGTCGCCAATCCCTCGCTCGCGGGCCGGGTCCGCTCGGCGCTGCCGAAGTGGAACCTCAACTCCTTCGCCGAGCACGTGGTGTTCATGCTGAAGGAGCACGGCGCCGAGTACATGGAGAGCCTGCACCAGGTCCGCCGCGACCGCCTGGAGATGTCCCGGCAGCTCTCGCAGCTCCCCGGTCTGACGGTCTACCCGTCGCAGGGCAACTTCCTCTTCGTACGCCTGCCCGTGGGTGCCGAGGGCACCGTCGTCCGTGATCGGCTGCTCACCGAGCACCGGATCCTGGTCCGCGAGTGCGGCAACAAGATCGGTTCATCCAGCCGCTTCCTGCGGCTCGTGGTGCGCCCCGAGGTGGACGTGCGTCGCCTGGTGTCCGCCATGGAGCAGGTGCTCTACGGGACCAGGAGGGGAGCCGCCGTGCCCGAGTCGAGCACAGGGACCAGCTACAGCTCGGGCACGGCGGCGGTGGACCGGCTCGTCAGCCAGACCAACGGCGCGGGCGTCATGGGGCTCGCCGCCCAGGCATCGGCGATGCCACTGGCCCCCGGCTCGGCCCCCGCACCGGCCCCGATGCCCGCGGCGGCCCCGATGCCCGCGCCGACTCCGCTGCCGACGGCGCCCGTCCCCGCCCCCTTGCCGGCACCGGCGGCTGCCGCGGCCCCCGCTCCTCAGATGCCCGGGATGCCGCCGGGGGTCGCCCCGGCCCCCGCCGCCGGTCTGCAACCCGTCCCGCAGACCTGTCTGCCCGGACTCGCGGCGGCCGCGCAGAACCGGCGCGGCATGCCCGCCGCGGGCGGGCTCACGGCCGCCCAGGTCCGCGGCCGCACCCAGCCGGAGCCGGTCCCCGAACCCACGGGCTGGCCGGCCGCCGGCGCGATGTACAACCAGGTCGGCTGAGCCGGCGCGACGGGGACCGCGGGGCGTCCTCGGGGTCCCGGCAGGCCACGCAACCCCGGCTCCGGCACGCGCACCACTGAGTTCGCGTACACCTACGGTGAGCCGCCCGCGGACTCCCTGGCCGCCGGCTTTCTGCGCTACCAGGCCAACGAGGTCGGCAAGGACATCATCCGCTCCCACGGCGACCGGCAATGGTCCGAGCCGACCAAGCCGTTGCTCTGCCGCCCGAGTCAGAGGCGGCCCCTGTCCCACGACGGGGCCGCAGGCCGGTGGCCGCCGCGCCGGCCGTGGAGGCTGCCGCGGCACAGATCGCCGAGGATCCCCTCCCGGAACGTGCGCGGGAGACCTCCAGCCGGCTCCGGTGCCGCCCGTACCGCGTAATCCGCCCGTGCCGAGACCTCATGGGCCCGTTGTGATGCCGGTCACCGGTGACAATGACGGCACCCGCGCCCTTGAGGAGACTGTCGTGGTGTTGAGCAGACGCACCTTCAGCGCGATCGTCGGTACCGCCGCGCTCGGCCTGTCGCTCGGCGGAAGCGCCGAGATGTGCGCCGCCTCCACCGTGCCGACCGGGCCCGCCCCCGGGCCGCCGCGTGCGGACGGGCGGCGGCACACGGTGGACTTCGACAGGTACTCGATGATCGTCGACGGCGGACGGATCGTGCTGTGGTCCGGCGAGGTCCACCCCTTCCGGCTGCCGAGCCCGTCGCTGTGGCGGGACGTCCTGCAGAAACTGCGCGCCCACGGCTACAACACGGTCAGCGCCTACGTCTCCTGGAACTACCACTCCCCCGCCCCCGGCGCGTACGACTTCACCGGCGTCCGCGATCTCGGCCTGTTTCTGCGCACGGCCGCCGAGGTGGGCCTCTACGTGATCCTGCGCCCGGGCCCGTACATCAACGCCGAGGTGGACGCGGGCGGCTTCCCCGGCTGGCTGACCGCCACCCAGGGCACGGCCCGCACCTCCGACCCGACGTATCTGAAGTACGTGGACGAGTGGCTGACGGCCGTGAACCGGATCGCGGTGCGGCACCTGTACACCGCGGGAACCGGCACGATCGTGCTGTACCAGCTGGAGAACGAGTACGCCGACCACGCCACCGAGGCGGCGGGCCGCGACTACATGGCCCACCTGTACCGCAAGGTCCGTGCCGACGGCGTCGATGTGCCGCTCTTCCACAACGACAAGGGCAGGAACGGTCACTGGGCGCCCAGCACCTTCGACACGGGCGGTGAGCACGGGCGCTGGCTCTACGGCTTCGACGGCTATCCCTCCCCGTTCCGGACCCCGCCGGACTGGGGGTACTTCGGCCCCGGCGGGACGAAGGGCGGGTCGACCGCGAGCCCCGGCACCCCGGGATTCCTGGCCGAGTTCGGGGGCGGCTGGTTCGATCCATGGGGCGGCGCCGAGTTCGACGGCAAGGGGTACGCCGAGTCGCGCCGCACCCGGGACGCGGCGTACGAGCGGCGCTTCTACCTGACCAACCTCGCCAACGGCATCAGGATCCACAACGTCTACATGACCTTCGGCGGCACCTCCTGGGGCTGGCTGCCCGCGCCGGTCGTCTACACGTCGTACGACTACGGGGCCGCCCTCGACGAGGCCCGGCAGCCGACCGCGAAGCTGGTCCCGATGCACCAGCTCGGGCACCTGCTGCACAGCGTGCCCGAGTTGGCCGAGCTGGACCGCGCGGAGGGCCTCGACGTCGGCGGCGGTCCGGGGCTCCGGGCGTACCACCTCGTCAACCCGACGTCGCAGGCGCACGTCCACGTCCTGCGCAACGACACCGCCGAAGAACGTGTCGCCGCCGTCCCGCTCGCCGGGACGACCCTCCGGGTACCCGTCCCCGGCCTCGACGCCCGGCTGCTGGCCACCGGGATCTCCCTGGGACAGCGCACGCTGCGTCACTCCACCGCCCAGCCGATGCTGCGCCTCGCCGCCGGCCGCCAGGACGTCGCGGCGTTCACGGGCCGCACGGGCGAAACGACGGAGACCGCGTTGGAGTGCCCGGGCAAGCCTGCCGTCACCGTGCTCGAGGGACAGGCCGAGTGCGAGTACCGGGGCGGCGCACTGCATGTGCACGCCCGGCTCGGCGGGCTCATCCGGGTCCTGGTGGACGGCGGAGGCGTGCAGCGACCGCTGCTGCTCCTCCTCGCCGACGACGAGACATCGGTACGGCTGTGGCGCCACGACGCCCCGTCGGGCACCGTCCTGGTGTACGGACCCGCGCTGCTGCGCACCGCCGTCCTGCGCGACACAGCCGCGCATCTCAGCGGCGACACGGTCGAGGAGGCGGACCTGGAGGCATGGGTGCCGCGCGGCGTGACGGAGGTCGTCTGGAACGGGCAGCGGGTGCCCACCCACGTCACCCGCTCCGGCAGTCTGCGTGCCGCACATCGGCTGTCCGGTGCGGGACCGGTCCGGCTGCCCGCGCTGACCGGGTGGCGCCGCAGCGCCGAGAACCCGGAGTCGGCCCCCGACTTCGACGACTCGGCGTGGCGGACGGCCGACCGGGCGGCCTCCTCCAGTACGACCCCCGTGCCCGCCGGAGGACCCGTCCTCTTCGCCGACGACTACGGCTTCCACTACGGGGACGTCTGGTACCGGGGCCGCTTCGAGGGCGCGGCCGACGCCGAAACGGTCTCGTTCTCGTATGTCACGGGCACCCAGGGGCTGTTGATGGCATGGCTGGACGGCAGGCCCCTGGGGACGCACCGGATGCCCGTGCCGGACAAGAAGTCGGTCCGGCAGGGGACGTGGTCGGCGACGGCGGCGTTCCCGGTCGCACCGGGGAAGGGGTCCCATGTGCTCTCCGTCCTCGTCCGCCGGATGCAGCACGACCAGGACGGACGGGCCGAGGACGCGCACAAGGCGGGGCGCGGGCTCGCCTCGGTGACCTTCAAAGGTGCGTCACCACGGGTGAGCTGGCGGATCCAGGGCGAGGGGGCGCCCGATCCCGTGCGCGGACCGCTCAACAACGGCGGGCTCTACGGGGAGCGGAACGGCTGGCATCTGCCCGGCTTCGCGGACGGCGGCTGGGAGCCCGTCGCCCTGCCGCGGGACGAGCGGGGGCAGGGCGTGGTCTGGTACCGCACCGCCTTCCGGCTGGCCGTCGATCCGGGAACGGACGCGTCGATCGGGCTGACCCTCACCGACGACCCGGCCCGTGCCTACCGGGCACAGATCTTCCTCAACGGCTGGAACATGGGCCAGTACATCAACGACGTTGGCCCGCAGCACACCTTCGTCCTGCCGAACGGGGTACTCGACACCCATGGCGAGAACACGCTGGCCCTGGCCGTCCTCTCCGACGGGAGCACGCCGTCGGGACCCGGGAAAGTGCGGTTGACGCTGCTCGGCAAGGCGGCCGGAGGAGTCCCGGTGACGCTCGTGGACTCTCCCCGAGCGGCGACCTGACGGAGAGGGCCCCGGCCCGACGGGTGGGGCCCTCCAGGAGGGGTCAGCCGGCGAACGCGGGCTGTGGCAGGCCCTTGCCGGCGTCCGGCACGACGAGCACCGAGCCGGAGAGCGGATGCGGCGCCGCCAGCCCCGTACGGGCCGTGGTGATGTACAGGTCGGCCAGGTCCGACCCGCCGAAGACGCACGCGGTGGGGCGGCGCACGGGCAGCTCGAGGACGCGGTCCAGTGCGCCGGAGGGGGTGTAGCGGTGCACCGCGCCACCGTCCCACAGGGCGACCCAGACACAGCCGTCGGCGTCGACGGCGAGCCCGTCGGGAAAGCCGCGATCGACGTGAACCAGCGGGCGCCGGCCGGCCGGGAGCCCGTCGTCCCGCACCTCGAAGACGTCGACCCGCCGGGTCGGCGAGTCGATGTAGTACATGAGCCGGCCGTCGGGACTCCAGCCCGTGCCGTTGCTGACGGCGACGTCGTCCAGCACCGTCCGGACCGCTCCGTCGGGCGTGATGCGGGACAGCGTGCCACCGCCCGGCGCCTCGTCGTACCGCATCGTGCCCGCCCACAGCGCGCCGTCCGCGGCGACGGCCGCGTCGTTGCCGCGACGCCCGGGGACGGGCTCGCGGTGCAGCCAGCGGAAGTCGCTGCCGCCGGGCCCGTACAGGCCCACGCCGTCCCGGAGGTTGACCACCAGGCCACCCCCGGTGCGCGGCTTGGCGGCGCCCACGTGCTGTTCCGTGACCATGACCGTGCGGCGGCCGGAGGCGGGATCGTAGGTGTGCACCCGAGAGCCCAGGATGTCGACCCACATCAGCCGCTGCGCTCCGGTGTCCCAGGTCGGTCCTTCGCCGAGGACCGCCTCTTCCCGCACGGCGAGCTCGTACCCCGTCATGCGGCACCCCGGTGGCCGAGCCGCTCGGAGAGCTCCGCTGCGCCCTTCACGGCGAGCTGCTCGAGCTCGGCGCGGCGCTCGTCGCTCCAGCGGATCATCGGTACCGAAATGGAGAGCGCGGCGACGACCCGCCCGGTGCGGTCGCGCACGGGGGCGGCGACGCAACTGACGTCGGGGTTGGACTCGCGGGTCTCCACGGCGATGCCGCGGCCGCGGATCTTGCCCAGCGCCGCGCGCAGGGCCGTCGGATCGGTGATGCTGTTGGGGGTCATCGCGACGAGCTCCGCGCCGTCGGGGAGGCGGACGGCCAGTTCCTCCGCGGGAAGGGACGCGAGGAGCATCTTGCCGACGGAGGTGCAGTGGGCCGGCAGCCGGCGTCCGGCCGCCGACACCATGCGCACGGCGTGCGTGGAGTCGACCTTGGCGATGTAGATGACGTCGGTGCCCTCGAGGATCGCCACGTGCACCGTCTCGTCGCAGGTCTCGGCGACGGAGCGGGCGACCTGCCGGCCCTCGGCTGCGAGGTCCAGCTGCTCGGCGTAGCGGCTGCCGAGCTGGTAGGGGCGCACGCCGAGCCGGTAGCGTCCCGGTTGCTCCGGCACCTGGACGATGTAGGAGCGTGCGGCGAGCGTGGTGACCAGCTCGTGCACGGTGGTGCGCGGCAACTGGAGCTTGCGCACGATGTCGGGGGCGGAGAGCGTCCCGTCCCCGTCCAGGAAGAGCTCCAGTATGTCGAGAGCCCGGGTCACGGCAGGTACGAGGCGTCCCACGACCGGCCCCCTCCCTTGCGTTCGAGATTTCAACCGGCGATCGGCATGGCGAACACAGGCTAGTCACAGTGGGCTTGGCCCGGCAATGGCCGGGGTACGACGACGTCGCACCACGGCTCGGCCGAGGACGGCGAACGTCCGCGTCGTCCGGGCCGCCGCCTCCGCCCCCCGGGGAACCGGCCGGGGCGTGTCCTCCCCGGTCGGCGGGGACCTCCGCATCCGCGCCCGTGGAGGTCACTGGGTCACCGCCGGAGCCGTGGGCCAGGATGGTGTGCATGCCGTCCGCGAAGCGCCCCACCGGCCCGTTCACGCCCCTCGACTTCCAACTGGTCCTGCTGCGCCGCATGGCCGACCACAACCCGGATCTCGTCGAGGACGCCCGCCGTGAACTGGGGGTCTCGATCGCCGGCATGCGCGAGGCGAACCGGCGCTGGCAGGCCATGCTGCACGCCCCCCGCGCCCGCGCCGCCGCCTCCCGGTACCGCTCCGTCCTCGGCGAACCCGAGTCGACGCAGCCCCGCCGGATCGGCGACCTGGACTGCCAGGCGGTGCTGTGGCCGGTCCCGCTCTGGCCGGAGCTGCGCTTCGAGATCCTGGTGGCGCCGAACGGGGTGGTGTGGAACGAGTGGCTGGTACGGGCGCCGGGCGCGCCCGGCCCGAAGCTGGAGACCCTGGAGGACCTCACCCCCTGGTCCTGCACGGTCGACGAGGTGGCGCGCGCCTTCGCCCCCGCCCGGCCTCTGGAGGGCACGGCCCCCACCCGCTGGGGGCTGGCCTTCACCGCACCGGACGCCTCGGGCGAGCGGCGCGACGTCGCCGCGGAGTTCACCTGGGGGCTGTTGCAGCGGACGGGCGTCAGCGGGCGGCCGTGAGGACGGCCTCCACGACCGCGGGCACCGACGCCGTGTGCACGTGGAGGAAGAGGTTCGGCTCGACCAGCTCCAGCTCCATCACGCACGGACCGCCGTCCGCGCCGTCGACGAGGTCGACCCGGGCGTAGAGGAGCTCCGGAGAACCCGGAACCGCCGCGAGGGCCCGCTCGGCGACGGCGAGTTCGTCCGGGGTCGGGGTCCAGGCCTCCAGGCGGGGGTGAGCCACCTTCTTCTCGTCGTACGGCGTTCCTGGCGCGAGGACGGCGCCCTTCCGGCTGGCGTGCAGGAATCGGCCGCCGAAGAACTGCAGCGCCCGCTCCCCGGTGACGTCGATGCCCTTCACGTAGGGCTGCACCATCGCGGTGAAACCCTCCGAGTGCATCCGCGCGAGCTGCCGCTCGGCGGTGGCCCGCTCCGCGGGGGTGTACCGGGCGGCGAACCGGGCGCCCGCGCCCGAGGTGGGCTTGACGACGTACTCGTGGTCACCGGGCAGGTCGACGGGCTCACCGGAAGCGATGTACCGCGTAGGAACGACGGGGACGCCCGCCGCGGCCAGGTCTCCGAGGTACCGCTTGTCGGTGTTCCAGCGCACGACCTCCACCGGATTGGCCAGCCGCGTGAGCTTCGCGCACCGCTCGGCCCACGCCATGAACTCCGCCGCCCGCCAGCTGTAGTCCCAGGTGGAGCGGATCAGGGCCAGGTCGTACTCGGCCCAGTCGACGTCGGGATCGTCCCAGTGCACGGCGTCGGCGACGGCCCCGGCCGCCCTCGACTCCGCGACCAGGCCCGGCAGATCGCGGTCGACCGAGATCTCCGGCCGGGGACGGCAGGTGACCAGCGCGACTCGGGCGGCGGAGCGGGGCACGTCTGCACTCCTGTTCGTACGGCGGCTGCTGCGCGCAGGGTAACAACGGGCGCGGGAACCGCGACAACCCTGTTGACCTTCACCTTCGGTGAAGCCACAGCATCGGTGGACGGAACGAGGAACGGCCGGAAGGGCGGAGCGCAAGCGATGGAGATGCTGACGATCGGGGCCTTCGCCAAGGCGTGCAGACTGTCGCCGAAGGCGCTGCGGCTCTACGACGAGCTGCGGTGTGGACGGGCTCCCGGCTCGCCCTCGTCCACATAGGCGACTCCCGCGCGTATCTGCTGCGCGACGGCGAGCTGTTCCGGATCACGCACGACCACACCGTTGTCCAGTCGATGATCGACGAGGGCCGGCTGTCGAACGGGCCGTGGCGGCCGCGCCGCCACGGCCTCCCCCACTCCTGGCGCCCCGGACAGGGCCCTCCGCCGCGCTCGTCGGCGAGACGGGCACGGGGTACGGCGTGGGCCTGGCGGATCTGAGCACGGTCGTGGGCGTACGCAAGGCCGCGTCGGCCGGGGCGGGTGAGGTCTGCGTCACCGCGGAGAAGGGTTTTCGCCTGCTGTGATGTAGGAACGGTCCTTGAGTCCGTACGTCCGCTTCGACCCTAGGAGTACCCCGCGTGTCCTCCCTCTTTCCGGCCCTGAACGAGCCTTCGGCCGGGCGGCGGCCCGCCCTGTGCTTCGGTGAGCGTGCCCTGACGTACGCGGAACTGGCCGCGGCGGCCGGGGCGCTCGCCGGGCGGATCGGTGGCGCGGAGAGGGTGGCCGTGTGGGCCACGCCCTCCTTGGAGACCGCCGTCGCGGTCGTGGCGGCGCTGACCGCCGGAGTGCCTGTCGTCCCGCTCAACCCGAAGTCCGGGGAGGGAGAGCTCGGGCACATCCTGTCCGACAGTGGTCCGTCGCTGGTGCTGGCCGCCCCGGGCGACGAACTCCCAGCCCCGGTGGGCGTGTTCGAGCGCGTGGAGGTGGACGTGCACGGCACCGGGGCGTTCACGCCCGCCGAGGTGGGCGAGGAGAGCCCAGCCCTCGTCGTGTACACCTCCGGGACCACCGGCCCGCCCAAGGGCGCCGTCATCCCCCGCCGTGCCGTGGCCGCCACCCTCGACGCACTCGCGGACGCCTGGAAGTGGACCGGCGACGACGTTCTGGTGCAGGGGCTGCCACTGTTCCATGTGCACGGTCTGGTGCTGGGTGTCCTCGGCCCGCTGCGGCGCGGCGGATCCGTGCGGCACCTGGGGCGCTTCAGTACCGCCGGGGTGGCACGCGAGCTGGGCGCCGGGGCGACCATGCTGTTCGGGGTGCCGACGATGTACCACCGGATCGCGGAGGCGCTGGCCGGCGACCCCGAACTGGCCAAGGCCCTGGGCCGGGCCCGGCTGCTGGTCTCCGGGTCCGCCGCGCTGCCGGTGCACGACCACGAGCGGATCGCCGCCGCGACCGGCCGCAGGGTCATCGAGCGGTACGGGATGACCGAGACGCTGATGAACACGAGCGTGCGCGCCGGCGGGGAGGCGCGTCCGGGCACGGTCGGCGTGCCGCTCCCCGGCGTGGAGCTGCGTCTCGTCGAGGAGGACGGCTCGCCGATCACGGCGTACGACGGGGAGACGGTGGGCGAGATCCAGGTCCGCGGCCCGAACCTGTTCACCGAGTACCTCAACCGGCCCGACGCCACCACCGCCGCCTTCACCGCCGACGGCTGGTTCCGCACCGGCGACATGGCGGTCCGTGAGGCCGACGGGTATGTGCGCATCGTGGGCCGCAAGGCCACCGACCTCATCAAGAGCGGCGGCTACAAGATCGGGGCGGGTGAGATCGAGAACGCGCTGCTCGAACACCCGGGGGTGCGGGAGGCGGCTGTGACTGGGGAGCCCGACGAGGACCTGGGCGAGCGGATCGTCGCGTGGGTGGTACCGGTGGACGCCGGGGACCCGCCCGGCGCCGACGCGTTGGCCGACCATGTGGCGCGACGGCTCGCCCCGCACAAGCGCCCACGCGTCGTGCGCTACCTCGACGCCCTGCCCCGCAACGACATGGGGAAGATCATGAAGCGGGCGCTGGGCGATGCCTGAACGCCCGACCGCACGGGAGGCCCTCGCCCTCCTCACCGACGACTTCTCCGAACTCCCCCCTCCGGCACGCAAGTCCGGGTCCGAGGGCCCGCTGGAGTGGGCCGGCTACGGAGCCTCGCGTGCCCGCGCCACCGCGCGCACCGGCGAGGAGGAGTCCGTGGTCTGCGGGCACGCGACCGTCGGCGGCACCCCGGCCGTGCTGATCGCATTCGAGTTCGGCTTCCTCGGCGGCTCCCTCGGCGAGCGCACCGGCGACCGGCTGGAGGCGGCACACCTGTACGCCCGTGAGCACCGGCTCCCGGTCGTCTCGCTCGTCGCGACCGGCGGCAGCCGGATGCAGGAGGGCATGCTCGCACTCACCCAGCTCCAGCGCGTGGCCCGGCAGTCGGCGCTCACCCGCGCCGCCGGGCTGGCGCAGCTCTCCCTCCTGCGCGACCCGACGACCGGCGGCGGCTGGGCCACGCTGGGCGCGGGCGCCGACGTGGTGCTCGCCCTGCCCGGCGTCCAGGTGGGATTCGCCGGCTCCCGGGTGCGTCCGCCGGACGCGGACCCGGCGGCGTACACGGCGGAGGCACAGGTGGCGGCGGGCACGGTCGACGCGGTCGTACGCCCCGAGGAACTGCGGGAGACGGTGAGTCTGTGGCTCGGGTTGCTGACCGCTCCGTCGTCCGAGCCCGCTCCGGTACCAGGAGCGCTCGGCCCGGTGGACCTCCCGGCGACCGGCTGGGACGCCGTCCGCCGCGCCCGCGATCCCCTCCGTCCACGGGCCGGGGCCTACCTGGACGCGTACTTCGCCCGTCGCACGGACCTCGGCGGCGACCGCTGCGGCGGCAGGGACGAGGGCATGATGTGCGGTTTCGGCACCCACGACGGCCGCACCATCGCGTACGCCGCCCAGACCGGCACCGCGACCCGCCCCGCGGGATACCGCACGGCCGCCCGTCTGATCCGCCTGGCGGACGCCCTGTCGATCCCTGTGCTGACGCTGGTGGACACGCCGGGCGCCGCCAACGACGCGGAGGCCGAGCGGCAGGGCGCGGGTGCCGCGATCGCAGACCTGTTCACGACGGTCGCCACCGCCTGTACACCGCTCACCACACTGGTGATCGGCGAGGGCGGCTCCGGCGGGGCTCTTGCCCTGGCCGCGCCCGGCAACACCTGGGTCACCCCGGACAGCTACTTCTCCGTCATCGCGCCCGAGCTCGCCGCCGCGATACTCAAGCGCCCCGAGCACGAGGTGCGGGCGACTGCGGACCAGCTCCGCCTGCGCCCCCAGGACCTGGTGGCCCTGGGGGTCGTACGGGGGATCGTCGGCGGAGCCGCCGCACCGCCCGGATGATCTCCCGGGTGCGGCCCGCCCCGGCCCCGGGCGCCGCACGCGCCCCAGGAGACCTCACGGCCGTGACACAAGCTTTCCGTGCGCCGACGCGCCCGAAATCACCCACCCGGAGCCGCCCCGCGCGGCCCACCTCGAGAGGCGCCGTCCCTGCCCGCGGCACACGATGGGGAAGGAGAGGCCCGCCGACCGGCGGCCACCCGCGGCCTGTTTCGGAAGGTACCGCCATGACCGTGAGTCTGGACCAGCTGCGCCGTTGCCACTTCGCCGTCGACCTGGGGGCGGCCCGGACCCGTGTGTACGTCAAGGGCGCCGGGCTGGTGGTGGATCAGCCCAGCGCTGCCGCCGTGAACACGCGGAACGGCGCACTGATAGCGGTCGGTGAGCTCGCCGAGAAGATGAAGGGGCGCACGCCTTCGTACATCCGGGTGGTACGGCCGGTCTCCGGCGGCACGGTCGTGGACATCGAGATGGCCCAGCGCATGCTGCGCCATCTGCTCGGCGAGAAGCTGCGCCGCAAACTGCGCCGCAAGCCCCGGCTGCGGGCCGCCGCCTGTACCCCGCACGACGCGGATCCGCTGGCCCAGCGCGCGGCCATCGAGACCCTCGTCGGGCTCGGGGCCCGGAGGGTGGAACTCGTCGACACGCTCGTGGCCGCCGCCGTCGGGTGCGGGCTGCCCGTCGAGCAGCCCGAGGCTTCCATGATCATGGTGTGCGGGGCGGCCGCCACCCAGATCGCCGTCCTGTCGCTCGGGAACATCGTGACCGCCGAGCGGGTCCCGGTGGGCGGCGAGGCCGTCGACCACGCGATCGTGCAACATCTGCGGCACGAACACGCGTTGATGCTGCCGAGCCAGTCGGTACGGCCCCTGCAGCTCGCCCTCTCCGGCAATGGGCTGACCCCGCACGGGCCCGCGGCCACCGAGATCCTCGGACGGGACGTGGCGACCGGCCTCGCGCGTTCCGTGCTGGTCGACACGGCCGCCGTACGGAACGCCATCCAGACCCCGCTGACCGCCGTCCTCGACGGCATCGGCAAGGTGCTGCGGGACTGCCCGCCCGACCTGGTGGCCGACCTTGTCGACCGGGGGATCATGATGGTCGGCGGCAGCGCCCTGCTCCCGGGCCTCGACCAGATGCTGCGCCAGGCGACCGGCATGCCCGTGCACATCGCCGAGCGCCCCGACATCTGCGCGGTCCAGGGCCTGGGCGCGATGCTGGAGGGCAGGATCCGGCCGCTGGTCCTGAATCGCCTGGCCGCATGACCCCACCGCGGAGGAAGTCCGTGCCGGCCGCCGCGGGCCGGCACGGACGGGCACGCCGTGCCCGCGCTCGGCGAGGTGCCCACGGCTCGCTCACGGCCGCCATTAGGCTGAACGAGTCGACCACGTCCGGAGGGGGTTGCCGTGTCTCACATCGGTGTCACCGGCCACCGTCACCTCCCGGCCGCCGTCCTCCCGGCCGTCCGTCACGGCATGACCGTGGAACTCAGCGCCGTCACGACCGCCGGGGCACTCAGCAGCCTGGCCGCCGGCGCCGACCAGCTCTTCGCCGGCATCGCCCTGGACCGCGGCGTCCCCTTGACCGCGGTGATCCCCGGCATGGACTACGAGGCCCATCTCGGGGACGAGGACGCCCAGACGTCGTACCGTCGACTGCTCAAATGCTGTGCGGCACGCATCGATCTGCCGAGGGAACCCACGCACGAGGAGGCGTACTACGCGGCCGGCCGCTGGATCGTCGACCACGCGGACCGTCTGATCGCCGTCTGGGACGGCTGTCCCGCTCGCGGCCCGGGCGGCACCGCCGACGTGGTGGCGTACGCCCGCAGCACGGGGGTGCCGGTGACGGTGCTGTGGAGCCCCGGCGTCCTTCGGTGCTGACGCTGCCGCACCAGGCGGCCGGCCTCAGGATCCGAACCGCACGAGCCAGTCCGTGTGCTGCGGACTGACCAGCCGCTCCGCTTCGGCGACCGCCTCGGCCCAGCCCTCCTCGGTGACCGTCGTGCCCATCGCTACCCGCAGGGTGTCGAGGTCCTGCTCGATGAGCGAATGGGCATACGTCAGCGGACGGTGCCGCCGCACCTCCTGCCAGGCGACACCGGCCGCGGCCCCCGCGCTGAGCAGACCCGCGAAGTCCCAGCTCCCGATCACCCCGAAGGCCCTGAGCGTGGCCGCGAGCAGCGCGAGGGACGTCAGCGCGGCCGTGACGGAGGACCAGCGCACCGAGGCGCGGTGCGCCCGAGAAGCCCGGTTGCCGTACCAGATCAGCTGTTCCAGAACCCGGTCCCGCAGATAGATGTCCCGTCGCGCCTCGAACGATTTGGCGCGCACCGCGCGCATCCGTGGCGTGATCTGCCCGGCGCCCATGGTGTCGGTTCCGCCCCGGGAGTCCTGCCAGCCCATCTTCCTGAGCTCCCGCAGCCGCTCCTCCAGGCGGTCGGCGAACAGCGCCTCGGGATTGGCGACCCGGGAGTGGAAGGGGCCGCCATGGACCATGTACTGCCAGGCGAGCGACTTGAGGGTCTCGGCCACCGCCCGGTGCGCCTGCCAGTGGGCACGCGCGCGGCGGCGCGAGGTGTGCACCCCGATGACTGTCGTCAGGGCGTACAGCACAGCGGCACATGCCGAGGCGATATGACTGCGCAGGTGTTCTGCCAGCGCTGCCGCCGCCGTGGCGAGCAGCAGAACGACCAACTGGGTGCGGACGGCGCGGATCGATTCACTCTGACGGGCCAATGCGCGTCGGTCGCTGTCCAGATAGAGCGGGGGCAAGTCCGCGTCACCTATGGTCGTGCTCGGTCCCGTACCTCTCACGATGGCACCTCGGGTGGTCGACGGCCTCCATCTTGGCGGCACCGACCGGGGGAGTTCCAGGTCCGCGAATGGACTTCTGAAGAGCCGATTCACCGTGCCTGGTGTATGTTTCGGCTAACAGACCCTCAGCTGGGGTCAGGCTGTCTCAAGTCCCAAAAGTCGAACTCATGCGCAGCAACCACTGTGGCAGCGACCTCTGTGACGGGAGGCCGCCGGTTCACCTCCCGCCAGTTCGACGAACAGAACAGAACGAGGCCGTCATGATCCTTCAGGTAAAAACGAGCGGTACTGCCGTCTCCCGCAGGCAGTCGAAGCAGCACACGCCGCTGTCTGCCACCGCGCACCGCGAGGCCGTCACCCGATCGGCGGACCGTCAGGACGCGGTCACTCCGGCGAAGGCCGCGACCTTCAACTCGTCGATCTGAACCTACGCAGCCGATGGGCTGGGTGCGCCCACACGTCCTCCGTGCGCGGGGGTACGCCCGCACCACCAAGAGGGTGACCAACGCGCCTCTCATACTGGCGGGTTGGCTCGGCCCAGCCCTTCGAACCGACTAAAGTGCGGGCAGTGACGACCGCGCCCGCATTACAGCAACTGGTCCTCAAGGTGCATTCCAGATGTGACCTGGCGTGCGACCATTGCTATGTCTACGAACATGCCGACCAGAGCTGGAGCCGGCGCCCCAAGATCATCTCCCAGGACACCGTCGAGCAGGTCGCACACAGGCTGGCGACGTACACCAAGGAACGCGAGCTGCCCACCGTCTCGGTGATCCTGCACGGCGGCGAGCCACTCCTCGCCGGCCCCCTCCGGCTGCGTCACATCTGCGAGGCGCTCACCACGGCCCTCGCTCCGGTGACCGCGCTCGATCTGCGCATCCACACCAACGGCGTGCAACTGGGCCCGCGTCATCTCGAGGTCTTCCGGGAGTTCGACGTCAAGGTCGGCATCTCCCTGGACGGCGACCGCGCCGCGAACGACCGCCATCGCCTCGACCACAGGGGTCGCAGCAGTTACGACCGGGTACTGCGGGCGATCGAGCAGCTGCGCGACCAGCAGAACCGGCACCTGTTCGCCGGGCTGCTGTGCACCGTGGACGTCGAGAACGACCCGGTCGCCGTACACGACGCCCTGACCGCGCTGAATCCCCCGCGCATCGACTATCTCCTCCCCCATTCCACCTGGGACACCCCGCCTCCGCGACCGGGCGGATCACCGACGCCCTACGCCGACTGGCTGCTGGCCGTCTTCGACCGCTGGGAACAGCAGGGCCGCACGGTGCCGGTGCGGATCTTCGAGTCGGTGCTCAGCACCCTGGACGGCGGCCCCAGCTTGACCGAGGCCCTGGGGCTCGCCCCGTCCGATCTCGCGGTGGTGGAAACCGACGGCACGTTCGAACAGGCGGACTCCCTCAAGACGGCGTACGACGGTGCCGCGGGCACCGGCTACGACGTCTTCCGACACAGCTTCACGGAACTGGCGGAGCATCCCGGCGTACGGAGCCGCCAGCTCGGCATCGACGGGGTGAGCGACACCTGCCGGACCTGTCCGGTCGTCGAGTCCTGCGGCGGCGGGCTCTACGCGCACCGCTACAGCAGCAGCCGCGGGTTCGACAACCCGTCGGTGTTCTGCGCGGACCTGCGCACCTTCATCGAGGGGGTGACCGAACGGGTCGCGCGCCGGGCACCCGCCTCGCTGATGCGCGACGAGCTGCGGTTCTCGTACGTCGAGTTGAGCAGACGGCTGATCACCGGTCAGATCGACCGGCTCGTCGTCCGGCCTGGCGGCGACAAGGCATGGCATCTGCTGGCCCGGCTGGACGCCGACGAGCGGACCCGCCCACACGTCAACGCGGTACTCGGCTATCCCTATCTGCTGCCCGTGCTGAGCAGCCTATGGCTTCTTCCCGGTGGCGCCGCCCTGTTCATGGCGATCACGGTGGCCACGGCCGTACGAGCCGGAACGGCCGCGACCCTGTCCTGGGACCATCCGCACCGCGAACTGCACCTGCCCACCCTCGGCACCGTGGTGCTCCCGGAGCGCGGGCGCGTCGAGGTCACGGTCACCGAGGAAGGGTTCCGGATCCGCAGCGGAGCGGACACGGAGCCCGGCACATGGCGCCCCCTGGAGAGCATCGATCTCGGCGACGGCACATCCGTACTCGTGGACGACGCCGATCCATTGCGCCGCGACTCCTACCCCGTGCCCGTCGCTCCTGCGCTGGCACCCGCCGAGCTCGACGTGTTCCGCGAACGGCTGCGGGCGGCCTACGGCCTGCTGGACGCCCGTAAGCCCGGCTGGCGCGACGACGGCGACATGCTGGACGTCACGACGGTCACCCCGCTCGCGCCGGGCGCCGGGCTGTGGCTCGGCAGCCATGGCTATGCGGCGCTGGGTCTGGCCGCCGACTTCTCCCCGGAGGAGTTCGTACGCGAACTGCCCCGCATGGGGCGGAGGATCCCGCTTGCCGCCCCTGATCGGACGACCGGCCCCAAAAGAGAGACGGTCGATCATGGCTGAGGCCGACGAACTCGCGCGCCTGTTCACTCAGTTGGGAGTGCGGCGTGGTGGTGTGCTCATGGTGCACTCCTCCCTGCACGGAAGCGGACTGCGCGATGACGAAGTCCGGGACGCACTGCGCGAGGTGCTCGGACCGCACGGCACGCTCATCGTGCCCGCCTTCACCCCCGAGAACTCCGACACCTCAACTGCCCACCAGGCGCTCGTCGCCGGCATGACGGACCGCGAAATCGTGGCTTTCCGGGAGTTCATGCCTCCCTTCGAACCGAACACCACCCCCTGTCCGTCGATGGGCATGCTCGCCGAGTGCGTTCGGACGACACCGGGCGCCGTACGCAGCGCACACCCGCAGACCTCCTTCGCGGCGCTCGGCGCCCGTGCCCGCGAACTGTTGGCGGGCCACCACCCCCACTGTCACCTCGGCGAACGCTCGCCGCTGGCCCGGCTGTACGAGGCGGACGCCCAAGTGCTGCTGTTCCGGGTGGGGTTCGGCGTGTGCAGCGCCTTCCATCTGGCCGAGTACCGGATGGTCCCGCCACCGCCGCCGCGCCTTTACCGCTGTGTGATGGAGGACAAGGGCAACTGGATCGCCTATGAGGACCTCACCCTGAACGACGCGGACTTCGCCGAGGTCGGCGCCGCCCTCCCGCGTGAAGTGCTCTCCGTCGGCAAGGTGGCGGAGAAGCCCGTCGTGGTGTTCGGAATGAGGGTGGCGGTCGACCACGCGCGACGCGCGTTGACCGAAATTCGGCGATGAATGGCCCGAAAGATGCCCCGCTTATCAGGGCGTCGTCGGGCACATTTGATTACTCCTGGCGGGGCGGTGGGAGCAACACCCGCTGGAGGGACGACGTGCCGTCGGTGCGCTAACCGGTCGGCGGGCGGGGGGCCGTGTGGATTACTCGGGCCGGGGCTGGCTGTCCGACACCAGACCCTACTTCTTCCTGAGTTATGCCCACACACCGGCCTGGGGCCCGAGCCGGGGCGACCCCGACCACTGGGTGTACGTCCTGTACAAGGACCTGTGCGACAACATCATGCACCTCACCGATCTGCCCGCCGGCGCCTCGGCGGGCTTCATGGACCGGGAGATGCACTCAGGCGACGGCTGGCCCGAGAAGCTCGCCGAACACCTCGCGCTCTGCCGGGTCTTCGTACCGCTGTTCTCCCCGCGGTACTTCACGAGCGAGATGTGCGGCCGCGAGTGGTACGCCTTCAACGAGCGGATCCTGCGCGCCCGGGCTGCCGGCGCCGGCAGCCTCCCCGCCATCGTCCCGGCCCTGTGGGCGCATGTGGACTACGACCAGCTTCCGGAATCCGTCCGGCACATCCACGTCGACCACGCCGCCTTCGGGGCACGCTACGCGGACGAGGGGATCTACAGCCTCATCAAGCTGAACCGGCTGCGCGACGAGTACGAGGAGACCGTGATGCAGCTGGCACGGCGCATCGTCCAGGTCGCCCACGACTCCCCGCTGCCGCCCGGTCAGCCACGTCGCTACGAGAACACGCCCAGCGCGTTCAAACCGCGCGGCGAGGGCCCTCGGAGCATCCACCTCACGGTCGCCGCGCCCACACTCCACACCATTCCGGACCACCGCGACCCCCGCCCCTACGGTGAGCACGCCCACGACTGGAACCCCTATCCGGAGGAATCCGCCCGAGCCCTGCCGGAGCTGGCCGAGGAACTCATCCGCTCCCTGGACTACCGGGTCACCGTGGCCTCCTTCGACGACGAGGACACCGGACCCGGGCCCCTCGCCTCGCCCGAGGACGACAAGCCGCCGGGCCGGCCCGGCATCCTCCTGGTCGACCCCTGGGCGCTCGACGACGAGGAGCGGTGCCACCGGCTCGCCGTCTTCGACACCAACACACGCCCCTGGGTCAACGCCGTCGTGCCGTGGGACCGCACCGACCGGCAGTGCCAGAGCGACGAGGGCAAGCGGCTCACCGACAAGCTGGAGCGGACCCTGCCGCTGACCCTGGACCGCGGCCGCCGTACCGACTGCCGGATCGCCGTCAACGGTGTGCCCACGCTCACCGCCTTCACCGATGTGCTGCCCAGGGTCGTGGCACACGCCACGAAACAGTTCTTCAAACACGCGACACCGCACCCGGTTGCCGGGCCGCACGTCCCGAGGCCCCGTCTGACGGGACCGACGCCCTCGACACTCCCGCAGGCGCGGGACACCACGATGGAGGAGAAGCATGGCCGCGGCTCCTGACGGACGCATCATCACCTTCTACTCGTACAAGGGTGGGACCGGACGGACCATGGCGCTGGCCAACACGGCCTGGATCCTCGCCGCGAACGGCAAGCGCGTGCTCGCCGTCGACTGGGACCTGGAGGCACCCGGCCTCCACCGCTTCTTCCACCCGTTCCTGGACCCGGACGTGCTGGCCTCCACCACCGGTGTCATCGACATCATCACCGAGTTCCACTGGGCCGCCACGACCGGAGCGCCGCGCACCGGCGAGTGGCACCGCAGCTACGCGCGCGTCCAGCAGCACGCCGTCTCGCTCCACCCCGAGCGGCTCGGCTGGATCTTCCCGGACGGCGGCAGCCTCGACTTCCTCTCCGCCGGACGCCAGGACCGGGCGTACTCGGCGACCGTCTCCTCCTTCGAGTGGGACAACTTCTACGAGCGCCTGGGCGGGGGACAGTTCCTCGACGCGCTGCGCGACGACATGAAGGCCAACTACGACTATGTCCTGATCGACAGCCGCACGGGTCTGTCGGACAGCGCGGACATCTGCACCATGCAGATGCCCGACGTCCTCGTCGACTGCTTCACCCTCAGCGACCAGTCGCTGGAGGGGGCCGCCGCTGTCGCCCGCAGCGTCGAGGAGGGATACCACCCGCACGACGTTCGGGTGCTGCCCGTTCCCATGCGCATCGACGAGGGCGAGAAGGAGAAGGTCGACGCCGGCCGCGCACTGGCCCGGCTCAAGTTCGACGGACTGCCCAAGGGGCTCAGCGGCGAGGAGCTCACCAGGTACTGGGGCGCAGTCGAGATCCCGTACCGGCCCTACTACGCCTACGAGGAGACCCTCGCCACCGTCAGTGACGAGAAGGGCCTCGCCAACTCCCTGCTGTCCGCCTTCGAGCGGCTCACCGGAGTGATATCGGAAGGCGAGATCAGCTCGCTGCCCTCCGTGCCCGAACCGGTGCGGCTGCGCTGCAAGGAAGCCTATATACGGCGCCGGCCGCTCGCGAAGGTGGCCGAAGTCGACATCGCCTATGTCGCGGAGAACCGGATGTGGGCCGAGTGGACGGAATCCGCCCTTGTCCGCTCCGGCTGCAGCGTCACACTGCGCGATGTGTCGACCGCACCCCTCGAGCGCCCCGACGGCGGCATCCGCACCCTCGTTCTGCTCTCCACCCCGTTCCTCAACTCCCGCCATGCGCAGGAGTCCTGGCGGGCGCTCACCGACACCTCGGCGACCGGGACGTCCGCCCTGTTCGTGCCGCTGCGCGTCGACGACGCCCGGCTGCACTCCTCCCATCTGGAGTACAACCCGGTCGACCTGCACCGCCTCGACGAGGCGCACTGCGTCGCCAGCCTGCTGCGCGCCCTCGAACTGCCCGCTCAGCAGCTCGACGCCGGTCCGGCAGGGCCTCGCTTCCCGGGCAGCGTGCCGCGGATCTGGAACGCGCCCCAGCGCAACGTCACCTTCACCGGCCGCAGCATGGTCCTGGAGAAGCTGCGCGACCAGCTGGGCGGCGGCAGCATGTCCGTCGTGCTGCCGCTGCCGCAGTCGCAGGCGCTTTTCGGGCTCGGCGGAGTCGGCAAGACGCAGCTGGCCAACGAGTATGTGCACCGCTTCATGGCGGACTACGACCTGGTGTGGTGGATATCGGCCGAACACAACGACAATGTGGTGTCCTCCCTCGCCGAACTCGCCGTCCGGCTGGGTGCGCCCGCCGGCGACGACATGTCCATGGCCTGTCAGGAGGCGCTCCAGCGTCTCGGCCGCGGCACTCCGGGCCGCTGGATCCTCGTCTTCGACAACGCCGACGACCCCGAGGACCTCAAGCCGTACTTCCCCGAAGGGGGCGGCGGGCACATCCTGATCACCTCCCGGAACCAGGCCTGGGCCCAGCAGGGACCCTCGCTGCCCATCGACGTGTTCCTGCGCGAGGAGAGCGTCGAGCACCTGATGCGCCGGGCCAAGAGCCTCACCCCCGAAGACGCCGACCGGGTCGCGACGGCCGTCGGGGACCTGCCGCTGGCCGTCGCCCAGGCCGCCGCGTGGCTGGCCGAGACCGCGATGCCCATCGACGACTACCTGGAGCAGCTCGACCACCAGACGGCCGACGTCCTCGCCCTCAACCAGCCCGCCGACTACCCCCAGCCCGTCGCCGCGACGTGGAACATCTCCATCGCCCGCCTGCGGGAGAGGTCGCCTGCCTCGGTCCGTCTCCTGGAGCTGTGCGCCTTCATGGCCCCCGAGCCGATCGCGGCCCAGCTGCTCTACAGCAAGGAGATGATCGACGCTCTCAAGCCGTACGACCCCGCGCTCCAGGAGAAGCTCGTCCTCGGGCGCGTCATCCGGGAGATCGGACGGTTCGCACTGGCCAAGATCGACTCGATGGGCACCAGCATCCAGGTGCACCGGCTCGTCCAGGCCGTCATCCGCTCCCAGCTCACCGAGGAGCAGCAGGAGGACACGCGCCGGGTGGTGCACACCGTGCTCGCCGGCGCCCGTCCCGACGAGGACGAACCGATCGACGACCCGGCGACCTGGCCCCGGTTCGACCTCATCTGGCCCCACCTGGACGCCTCGGACGCCCGCAACAGCGCCGAGCCGGAGACCAGGCGGCTGATGATCGACCGGGTCCGCTACCGCTGGAAGCGCGGTGACTTCGCCCGCGCCCTGCAGCTCGCCGAGGAGTTGCTGGCGGACTGGAAGGACCTGCTGGGCGAGGACGACGTGCAGTACCTGTACCTGCGCTGCCAGCTCGCCAACATCCAGCGGTCGCAGGGTCGTTACGTCGAGGCGCGGGAGATCGACGAGGAGCTGCTGGAGCGGCAGCGTTCCGTGCTCGGCGAGGACCATCCGCACACCTACGTCACCACGTCCAGCCTCGCCAGCGACCTGGCCGCGCTGGGCGACTACCGGGACGCCGTGGAGCTGGCTCGCAATGCGCACGACGGCTTCAGCCAGATCTTCCACGAATCCCATCCGCGCACGCTCAGCGCCGCCAACAACCTCGCCCTCGCCCTGCGCATGGTCGGTCGCTACGGCGAGGCCCGCGCCCTCGACCAGGACGTCCTCGACCGCCGTATGGAGGTCCTGGGGCCCGACCACATCTACACGCTCGCCTCGGCCGCGTCACTCGGCCGTGACCTGCGCGAGGTCGGCCGCTACGACGAGTCGGTCTCGCTGCTGTCGCGGACGTACGAGGCGCACAAGCGGATCCTGGGCAAGAGCTTCCCCGGGACGCTGGCCTGTGCCAAGTCGCTTGCCGTGTCACTGCGTCGCGCGGGCCAGTTCGAGGACGCGCGCCGGCTCACCTCGGCGACCCGGGCGCAGTACCGGGCCCAGTTCGAGGCGCCGAACCCGGACTCGCTGGCCTGCGACCTCAACATGGCCGCCGACCTCTACGCCGCCGACGACCGGGAGGCGGCGCGCAACGTGGCCCGGGAAGCGCTGGTGGAGTACATGAAGGTGCCGGGCGAGGCCCATCCATACACCCAGGCCGCGCTCAACAACCTCGGCATCTTCCACTGGGGCTGCGGTGACGCGCAGGCGGCCGAGGCCGTGTTCCTCCAGGTGCTGCCGCGGATGACGGAGGTGCTCGGCGAACAGCATCCGCACACGCTGTTCTCGGGCATCAACTACGCCAATGTCCTGGCCGACATGGGCCGGCCGGAGCAGGCGCGGGAACTGGAGGAGAGGGCCGTCACCGCGCTGCGTACGGTCCTGGGACCACACCACCCGGAGACACTGGCCGTGGTCACCAACTTCGCGCTCACACTGGGCGCCCTGGGGCGCGAGGAGGAGGCGCAGACCCTGCACGAAGAGGCGCTGAGGGAGCTGCGTCTGCTGCTCGGCGACGACAACGGGATCACACGGCTGGCAAGCCGGGACCGCCGGGTCTACCGGGACCTGGAGCCCCTGGCGGTGTGAGGTCACACCGGGGGCGCCCCGCTGGGTCCGGAGTCCGCCAGCAGCCACTGGAGCACCGTCGGCAGCGCGCTCAGTGCCGCGAAGTGGGCCGCCTCCGGATCGAGGACCGCGGTGGCGCGGGGGATGCGGGCCGCCAGCCAGGAGGAGTGGGAGGCCGGCGAGAAGACGTCCTGTTCGCCGTGCCACAGCAGTACCGGCACCCGGATGTCGGCCGGGTCGAACCCCCAGGGCCGGCACAGGGCGAGGGCGTCGTCGATCCACCCGTAGGGCGAAGCCCGCAGCGCTTCACGGTAGTTGTGCAGCAGCATGGTGCGGATTCCCTTGTCCGAGACAATCAGCCGGTCGGCGTCGGGCAGCTCGCTGCGCAGCTCGTCGAGCAGGCGCGCGGGGTCGCTGCGGATGGCTGCCGAACGCGGAATGAGCCGGGCGGCGAAGCGCTCGGGATCACGGCCGGCGGTGCGGTACTCGGTGACGTTCGACGGCGCCATCCCCTCGAACCAGTCGAGCCCCTCCGCGTCCCGCGGGGCGAGCGCCACGAGCGCGGCGGCGCGCGTCACCCGGTCCGGCAGCAGCGCGGCGCAGGCGAGCGCGTGCGGAGCGCCACCGGAGCGGCCCGCAACCGCGAAGCGGTCCAGGGCGAGGGCGTCGGCGACGTCGGCCACATCCTGGACGACATCGACGACACGGCGGCCGGGCCTGCGGTCGGAGCCGCCGTAACCGGGCCGGTCGTAGCTGATGAGCCAGGCGCCGCGCTGGTAGAGGAACAGCGACCGGGGCCGGGGACCGACCCGGCTGCCTGGCGTGCCGTGCAGGAGGAACACCGGGCGGCCTCGGGGATCCCCCGCACACTCGACCCGTAACAGCCTCCCGTCGGCCGTCCGCACGTGTTCGAGCGTGCGTACCTGTCCCCGCATGGCGCCCCCTCCCTCGGTCCGCGGACCGGGACCACGCTGCCGGAAGATTGCCCCAAGTCTCAGGCCACAAAACGAATCGCCAGGTCAGCAAGGCTCGGTTCGGCCATTCCCCGGACGCCCGGAGGGCGATGGCCCAGGACGCCCGTCCGATCGGCTGTGCGCGGGTTCCTCCGACCGGGGAACGGGCCCTCGCCGGGAAGTGACCGAAGAGTGCGAGATCGGCGGCGGCGTCCCCAAGCAGGACCCAATCTTCCACGGCCCCACCTATTGCTCCGGGGGCAGGTACAACATGTACTACATCAGCGACTGAGGGACTACGCCCTCGGTGAAGGCACGGGCCGCCCGCCACCGGGAGAAGCGGGCGGCCTGAGCACCTGGTACCGGGCGGCGTCTTCGTGTTCTCCCAGCCGCCGGCCATCCCCGGCGCCTACGGCCCGCAGGGCATGTACAGCTACCGGCCCGCCGTGTGGGAGCGGCTCCTCACCCGGGCCGGCTTCTCCACCGCCCAGGCCGAGGTGATCGAGGCTCCGAAGGCGGACCACATCGGCACGCTCATCGTCTCCGCCCGCGCCTGAGCCAGAAGCCCCAGCCGGAACCTCCGCACCGGCTGGGGCTTCTTCATGTCTTGATCGTCCGCCGTTCTGGCCGGCAGGGGGCCGGCTAACGATCTCCGACGTGTCGTTACGGCCGTCCGTGGCACAGAGGGTGCATAGTCGACGCTGGTGAAAACGTTCCTGCACCGAGGGGCTTAGGTGGGGCGGGTGGGACTCGAACCCACGGCCGACGGATTATGAGTCCGCTGCTCTAACCGGCTGAGCTACCGCCCCGTTACGGCGCGTCGCGTACATGTGTGCGCGCCGTCTGCCGCAGCATAGCCGCTCATACGATCTCCTGCTTCGGATGGTCGGCTACACATGACCTTGAGGACTCCACCGAGGGGGCGGCGGTTCCGGCGGACATGAAAAAGGACCCCTGCGGGGTCCTCGTTCAGC
>NZ_JAYWVC010000380.1:0-4312 GCF_036281785.1 Streptomyces chiangmaiensis
AAGCGTGGGGCCCTGCGAGACGGTGGATGCCGGTCGTGTCGCGGGGCGCCAGTTCCAGAAGGGCTGCGGCCGGGTCGGCGACGTGCACCGGGCAGCGGATGCCGTCGGTGAACAGGACGCGGTCGCGGTTGCCGGCGGCGAGTTCGTGCACGATGCGCTCGTGTTCGCAGCGCCCGTCGCCGATGATCAGCGACGTGCGGGCGACGACGGCCTGCGGATGCACGAGGAGGACCCCGGTCTTTGCTGCCGCCTTCGCCGCCGCCATCGCCGGCCGGACGGGGCCCTGCGCCGTAATCGTCCATTCCGCCCGGCCGCTCGATGCGTTGACGACACGGTGCGGGCCGGCCTCGGCCAGGACGGCGTCCACGCGTTTGCTGTCTGGCAGGTCAAGTGGGTGCCACGCGGCCTCGGAGGCGTTGGCGGGCTTGGTCGTGTAGGCCGCGGCCGTCGGGTGCCCGGCCGCTGTCGCCTGCCGGACCGACTCGGCGCCCAGGGAGCCGCTGCCGCCGATGATCACAACGGTCATGACGCGACACGGCAGACCGTTCTTGGCCGGCACCGGGCACAGCACCACACCAGCTGTGCCAGAACCGACTCGCGCACAAGGCCCTGCGTGCGTCTGGCGGCGTGCTGTCGGCGTTCCGGCCGCCGCTGCCGGTGGTGTTCACGGGAAGGGGGGCGTGGTGCGCGCGGCGGCGGTCCTCATCCGGCGGTGGCCCCGGGCGGCTCTTGGGGGCTGCTGCCCGGGCTGTGCAGGATTCGGCGGGGTCCTGACGGGGTGTGGGGTGGCACATCCCGGTCACAGAGAAGGCAGGAGCGTGCAGGCGATGGCCGGGGCCCGGGGTCCCGGCCCGGTCGTGGGCCGGGGTGGCGGCCCACGCGCCGCTTGCGTGCCGCCGGTGCGGGCGTGGCGGATGCCGGCTTTCTTGCCGGTGGCGCGGCGTGCACTGCGCAGCCCGGGCCGCGCGGCGCGGCGGTAGGGGTGCACCGCCGCGCCGGAGGGGATCAGGCCGCCGAGGGCCGGGGCGCACCCCGTGGGCCGGTCGGGCCGGCCCTGTCGTCCGCGCCCCTGTGCCGGGGGGCGGGCGGGCAGGAAGGCGAGGGCCTGTGCGCGGGCCGGCCTCAGCTCGGTCCCGGGCAAGTACCGCCGCCCCACGATGATATGACGCTACGTCAGGTCAGTTGTTCTGTGCGGTCTGCGGGCATCCCGGACCGGGCGTCGTCGGGCACTTCCGGGGGCGCCTTCGGGTGCTGCCGGCAGGCGGGGTGTGCGAGGTGGGGCGGGGCGGGCGGGTGCGGGGGGTTGTGGGGGTGCGGCGGGGCTGTGGTGGTGCGTCAGATGTGAACGGTAGTGCGCTTCTGAACGCATGTCGGATATAGGCGGTTTGCGTTTCCGCTTCCGCTTCGGCTACCGTCCAGGACCTCCGGACAAATTGTTCGGAGAGTTTGGACGGCGGGTTTGGCCGTGACTGCTGGTCCTTCCTCCGGTGGTTCCGCCGTGTCCGCTGCTCCGCAGCCGGGTTCCCGCATGACCCGGCTGCGGGGCGCGGATTGCCCGCCGTCCAAATCCCGTACGGCGCGGGCTGTGCGGTCGGTGTGTTGTCGACCGCCGGCCGGGTCCGCGCCGGCGGGTGCGGGATGAGGCCGGGCGGCGGCCGGACGTAAGGTCCGGGCCGTGTCCGACCGGTGCTCGTTTGCTCAACCACACTCCTTGACAGGATGAAAGGTGTTTTTCATGAACATGGACCAGCTTGAGGCCGAGACCGCGGAGCTGCTGCCGGGGCGGGAGGCGCTGGGGAAGTTCTCGTTCAACTTCACCAAGATGACCAACATCACGAAGAAGGTCGCGCACGTCGACGCGCACAACGAGTCGGCGGCGGTCAACTCGTGCTCGCCGTGGGCGGTCGCCCAGTCCGAGGCTTCGCAGGCCATCAGCGTGCAGCAGTAACGCGGCGGGTGGTGCAGGGCCGGGTTTCAGCGGAACTTGGCCCTGCGCCCCCTCGCAGTGGGTCCGTGCCGCGCCCTGCCCGGGCCGTTCGCCGGCTGCGCACCCCGCTCGGCCGCCTCGGCGCACACCGTGTGCGGCGGGCGTCCCGTGGTGCGGGGCCCGGCTGCCCGCCGTGCCGTCGTAGGGCGGGATGCTTCCGGCCGGCCCCGGCCCGGGGCCCCGGCCGCTCGCCGGCCCCCGGGCAAGCCGCCCCTGCCTTTCTCTTCTGTGGCTGCCCGCCTGCCTTGTCTGTGCTGTTCGGTGAGCGCTGTGTGCGGGTGCCGTGCGACGTGCGGTGCCCTGTGCGGGCGTGTGCCGTCAGGCGTGGCCTTCCCCCCTTGTGCCGTGACAGCCGTGGCGGCCGTGTCGCCCCATGCGCCTTGGAGTAGTCAATGACGGCGTCCGAAGGAAACAGCAGCCTCACCCGGCTGCATCGTCAGCCCCCGTACACCCGGGAAGAGCTGACGGTGCGTCAGGATGCTGCTGCCGGCGGCGTACCGGGCGCACCCGCACACACGGCACACACGGTGCAGCCGGCACCCACGGCACCCACGGCACCCACGGCACCCACGGCACCCGCGGCGAGCGCCGGTGCCGCCGGGCCGCATGCCGGTGGGCCGGTTCCGCGGCTGAGTGAGGGTCTGCAGAGCCTGGGGGAGTACCAGGGGTCGGGTTTCACGGTGCGCAAGTATCTGGTGCGCCGGGGGGACGGGCAGGTCATCCAGTTGTCGCGGCTGCTGTATCTGGTGGTGGGGTCCGTCGACGGTGTCCGGGACGCGGAGGCGATCTCGCACCGGGTGAGCGGGCGGTACGGGGCGGAGGTCACGACGGATGATGTCGTCTACCTCATCGAGCGGAAGCTGACCCCGATGGGTGTCACCGTCCCGTTGACAGGCGACCCGACCCGGGTGGCGGCGCCGAGGTCGGATCTGCTGCTTGCTCTCAAGGGCCACAAGGTGATCTTCCATGAGGGGCGTGTGGCCCGGATCGCGGCCGCGCTGGCGTGGCTGCACACCCCGCTGGTCGTGGCTTTGGTGCTGGCGGCGACCGCGGTGATGGACCTGTGGCTGTTCGCATTCCACGGGGCGATCACTGCTGTGCTGCATGTGATGGAGCAGCCGTTGTGGATGCTGATCCTGTTCGCGCTGACCGTGGCGTCTTTGCTGTTCCACGAGTTCGGGCATGCGTCGGCGTGCCACTACAGCGGGGCGGTGCCGGGGAAGATCGGCTGCGGGATCTTCCTGATCTGGCCGTCGATGTACACGGACGTCACCGACGTGTACCGGATCGGGAGGGCGGGCCGGCTGCGGACCGGGCTGGGCGGGGTGTACTTCAACGTCATCTTCATGCTGGTGCTGACCGCGGGCTATCTGCTGACCGGTCAGTCCTTCTTCCTGGCCGCGGTGTATCTGGCGCATTTCGAGGTCCTGGAGCAGCTGATGCCGCTGGTGCGGCTGGACGGCTACTACATCCTGGGCGACCTGGCGGGGGTTCCCGACCTGTACGGCAAGGTCAGGCCCATCCTGCTCGGCATGCTGCCCGGGCGGCGGCGCACGGCCGGGCAGGTGCTGGGGCTGAAGCGGTCGGCCCGCGTCACGGTGACGGTGTGGGTGGTGACCATGGTCCCCCTGCTGCTGGCCGAGGTCGCCTACGTGCTGTGGAATCTTCCCCGGCTGCTGGCCACCGCGCTGCGCAGCCTGGCCGGCCAGGTGACGGGCACCTGGGAGGCGTTCACGCAGGCGCAGGTGGCCGCCGGGCTGGTCGGTTGTGTCGGCACGCTCATGCTGCTGTGCCCGATGGCGGGCGGTGTGTATCTGGCGGGCCGGATCGCGGCCCGCCTGGTGCGTGCCGCGGTCCGGTCGACGCAGGGCAGGCCGGCGATGCGACTGGCCCTGGCGGGTGTCGCCTGCGCCGTCTGCGTGGTGCTGGGGGTGGCCTGGGTGCGGGGGCTGACCCCCAAGCCGCTGCCGGCCGCCGCCCCCCTCACCCCCGTCCTGCAGCCCGGCGTGCCCGCCCCGCACCCCACCCCGACCGCTTCCCCGGCCGGCCCCTCACAGCGGCCTGCTGCCCAGCCGTCCGGGCCCGGCCGGCGCTCGCCCGCATCCGCCGGGCCGCCTTCCGTGCGGGCGGATGCGCAGCCCACGGCCGGCACGCCGGCCGCCTCCTCGACGGCCGGCGCCTCGCACACCCCCGCCACCCCCACGCCGCGCCCGTCGGGCAGCCCGACACCCTCCGCGTCCGGCACCCCCTCGCCCTCACCCTCCCCCTCACCCTCCCCCTCGTCCTCGGCGTCACCGTCCGCCACCGCCACCGCCACCGCCACCG
>NZ_JAYWVC010000381.1:0-4278 GCF_036281785.1 Streptomyces chiangmaiensis
GGGCGAACGACATCTGCGCCTCGTCGTCGATGAGTTCGCCGACCACCACAACTGACATCGACCTCACCGATCACTCGGGCAGCGATGCCCGACGGTGTCCGGGCGCCCGAACCGCCTGCCGTCGATGGCCCATCGCGTGTCATCCGGCGGGATCGCCTCGGCGGCCTCATCCACGAGTACGCGCAGGTCGCGTAGGGTGACGGGGTTGTCGGCACGCACAGGCTGCGGGACTGGAACGAGGCCGGGGTCTGGCAGCGACTGCACGAAGTCCTTCTCGCCGAGCTGAACGCGGAAGCCAAACTGGACCGGTCCCGCTGCGTGGTCGACTCTTCGCACGTCAGAGCGCTAACGGGGACCGCGACGGGCCCGTCGCCAGTCGACCGGGTAGGGCCGGCTCCAAACACCACGTGATCACCGACGGACACGGCACCCCGCTCGCGGTCACCCTGACCGGCGGCAATCGCAACGACGTTACCCAGCTCGCCGGTTGTTACCTGGCCGCAACCCGTCCACCAGCGACAACATCCGCCGCAGATGACAGGATTCGGCGAACGTCACCCGTGTGGGTGACCTCTTGCTGAACACTCTCTGGAGGACAGGTGTCTGCACGAACCTCACGGCGTCCGGCCGCCGTTGCCGTCCTGCCGCTTGCTGCGGCTGCCATCCTCACCGTCGCCGGCTGTACGAGCACGAAGCCGACCGCGGCGGGAGGCTCGGAGATCGAACTGGCCAAGGCCGGCAAGCTCACCACGTGCACACACCTGCCGTACCCGCCGTTCCAGGTCAAGAAGGAAGGCAAGGTCGTCGGGTTCGACGTCGACCTGGTCGACCTGGTGGCCAAGGAGCTGGACGTCGAGCAGGAGATCGTGGACACGCCCTTCGAGGGCATCCAGTCCGGCGAGGACCTCAACGCCGGCAAGTGCGACGTCGCCGCCGCCGGCATGACGATCACCGACGTCCGCAAGCAGAACCTGGACTTCGGCGCACCCTACTTCGACGCCACCCAGGCCCTGATCACCAAGAAGGGCGCGCCCTACAAGACTCTCGCCGACCTCAAGGGCAAGACACTGGGCGTCCAGGCCTCCACCACCGGCGAGGAGTACGCCAAGAAGCAGGCGAACGGCGTCGAGCTGCGCCAGTTCGAGGACCTGGCCCTGCTGCTCACCGCCGTGAAGACCGGTCAGGTCGACGCCGGCATCAACGACAACGGCGTGCTGTACGACTACGTCAAGCAGAACCCGGACACCGAGGTGACGGCCGAGTTCAACACCGGCGAGCAGTACGGCTTCGGCGTGCGCAAGGGCAACGAAGCACTACGCAAGAAGATCGACGAAGTACTCGAGAAGGCCAAGTCCGACGGCTCCTACGACAAGATCTACGAGAAGTGGTTCGGCACCACGCCGAAGAAGTAGACCCACGTAAGCCGACGCGACGAGGCGTCAGGACCGGCCGGGCAGGCCGTCATCAAGGAGTTCCCAACCATGTCCATGTCCCGCCGGCAGCGGGCGAGGGCGGTCCGGGGCGTCCAGTACGCGGTGCTGGCCGTCGCCATGGCCGTCCTGGCGCTGAGCGCGAACTGGGGCGAGATACGCCGCGCATTCCTCGACATCGAGGTCGCCCGGGCCCAGTTCCCCGACATCATCACCACCGCCCTTGTCAACACCGTCATCTACACGCTGCTGGGCTTCGCCTTCGGCCTCGCACTGGGCCTGGTTCTGGCGCTGATGCGGCTGTCGTCCGTCCCGCCCTACCGGTGGCTGGCCACCGGGTACATCGAGTTCTTCCGCGGTGTGCCGGCGCTTCTGGTCTTCATCGCGCTCGGCTTCGGCGTGCCGATCGCCTTCCAGGTGATCATCAACCAGTACGTCACGGTCATGCTCGCCCTCGGCCTGGTCGGCGCCGCCTACATGGCGGAGACCATCAGGGCGGGCATCCAGGCCGTGCCCAAGGGGCAGGTGGAGGCGGCCCGTTCGCTCGGGATGTCGCACGGCCGCGCCATGGTCTTCATCGTCATTCCGCAGGCGTTCCGCATCGTCCTGCCGCCGCTGACCAACGAGTTGATCCTGCTGACCAAGGACTCCTCGCTGGTGTACCTGCTGGGCCTCTCCCTCGGCCAGTACGAGCTCGCCAAGTTCGGGCGGGACGCGCTCAACGAGAACCGCAGCCTGACCCCGATCCTGGTCGCCGGGTTGTGCTACCTGATCATCACCCTCCCGCTGGGCCACCTGGTCCGACGGCTCGAGGCCCGTACCGCGAAGGCCAGGTGAGCGACGATGAACGCGAACGAGGCGGCCATACGGATCAAAGGCCTCCACAAGTCCTTCGGGGACCTGGAGGTGCTCAAGGGCATCGACTTCACTGTGCGCCCCGGCGAAGTGGTGTGCGTGATCGGCCCGTCGGGATCGGGCAAGTCGACGCTGCTGCGCTGCGTGAACCTGCTGGAGGAGCCAACCGCGGGCACGGTCACCGTGGCCGGCACCGAAGTGACCGACCCGGACGTCGACATCGACCGGGTGCGGCGCCGCATCGGTATGGTCTTCCAGAGCTTCAACCTCTTCCCGCACCTGACCGTCCTGGGTAATTTGACCATCGCGCAGCGCCGGGTGCTCGGGCGCTCCGGGGCGGAAGCCGAGCGGATCGCGCGGGAGAACCTGAAGCGGGTCGGGCTCACGGAGAAGGAGTCCGCCCACCCCGCCCAGCTCTCCGGCGGCCAGCAGCAGCGCGTGGCCATCGCCCGTGCCCTGTCCATGGACCCGCAGCTGATGCTCTTCGACGAACCGACCTCCGCGCTCGACCCGGAACTCGTCGGGGACGTCCTGGGCGTCATGCGGCGCCTCGCCGACGAGGGCATGACGATGATGGTGGTCACCCACGAGATGAGCTTCGCCCGTGAGGTCGCCGACCGGGTGGTCTTCATGGACGGCGGCGTCATCGTCGAGGAGGGCACCCCGGACCAGGTCATCGGCGCGCCGCAGCACCAGCGCACCCGCGCTTTCCTGGCCCGGGTACTGAACCCGGCCGCCGCCGGGGCCGGTGAGGCGCCGGACTCCGAGCCTCAGGACGCGCCCGCCTGACGACCGGAACGGCCAGGGAAGGGTCGGGCCGGTCTGTCGGCTGCCGCCTCCACCCCTCCCGGCCGTAGCGGACGCGGTCGCCATCGACGTCACCGAGCCCGCCATGCCCGCGATCATGGAGCGGCTGCGCGGCGGCGGCTCCGCCCACGCCTTACGGACGGTATGAAGGAGCCATGGGCGCCCCGGCCCACGCCATCGAAGCGGTCCTCGACGTGTGGGAGTTGCGGGTGCCGATTATTACGTCCGAGCTGGTCAGGCTACATGTGTGTACTCGTGGAGAAGGCCGCCGAGTCGGTCACGTCGGCGGATATCGAGGCGGTCGAATCGGTCCGGTTCGGTGATCGGTTCGGGGAGCGGCCGCAGGGGTGCCGCGCTGTGCAGGGCGCGGTGAGGCCGATGCTGATTGTGGAAGGACTCGAACTCGCCGAGCGCGTGCAGCAGGTGGGTCTGGTTCCAGATCAGGGTGCGGTCGAGGAGTTCGTGGCGGCAGGTCTGTATCCAGCGTTCCGTGATCGAGTTCATGCGGGGCACGCGGATGCCGGTGGTAACGATCTCGACGCCTTCGGCCTCGAAGACGGTGTCGAACGCGCGGGTGAACTTGCTGTCGCGGTCCCTGATCAGGTACCGGACGGTGGCGCCGGCGTCCTGACGGTCCATGACCAGGTTCCTCGCGGCCTGGGTCACCCAGTCGGCGGTGGGGTGTGCGGTCGCGCCGAGGACGCGGCGGTTGGCGTGCTCGATGACGGCGAAGACATAAAGGGTCGCGCCGTTCAGAGTAGTGACGGTGAAGAAGTCGCAGGCCAGAATCGCGTGCGCCTGGCCGCACAAGAACGCGGCCCAGGCCTGACGGTCACGTTCGGGCGCTGGCTCGATCCCGTGCGCTCGCAGGATCTCCCAGACCGCGGAGGGTGCCACCTAGATGCCGAGCACGGCGAGTTCGCCGTGGATCCGCCGATACCCCCAGGAGCTGTTCTCGCGGGCCAAGCGCAGGACAAGGGCCTGAATACTGCGACGTGTTGGCGGCCTGCCGGACCGCCTGCGACGGGAGGCGTCAGCGTGACGACGGCGCATGAGGTCACGGTGCCACTTCAAGACCGTCTCCGGCGAGACGATCAGATGCAGGTGCCGCAGCTTCGGCCTGGGGAGACGGTGGAGGAGCGCGGCCAGGAGGGCGCGGTCCGCCGGGGTGATGCGCGGCCTGTCT
>NZ_JAYWVC010000382.1:0-4206 GCF_036281785.1 Streptomyces chiangmaiensis
AGATTCGCGATCTTCCAGGGCCTGATTCGGGACGAAGAGGTCGTGAGTTCAAACCCGCCACCCCGACAGAGAAGTACCAAGTCAGGGGCCTGATCCGCGAAAGTGGATCATGCCCCTGAGTGATTTCCGAGGCGAGACCGGAGGGATCAGCGCGTGACGTAGACCGTCGCCTCGGCCTCGGACGCCTCATGCAGGTCGTCACCCGGCCAGCTGACCGTGTAGGTCACCTCGCGCCGGGCGCGCGGAATGTGGTCGATGGTGAACGTGCCGTCCGCGGCGACGGACACCGACGACAGCGTGCCCGTACCGAGCTTGTCGGTCCGCACGACCTTCAGCACCGCACGGTCCGGCAGCGCCTTGCCCTGCGCGGTGAAGGTGCCGGTGATGTGGACGCCGTCCAGGGTCGCCTGCGCCGGGGCGGTGAGCGCGATCGAGGTCGGCGCCTTGGCGACGGTCACGGTGTGCGTGACGTCCGTGGCGGGCCGGTGGGTCAGGTCGCCGAGGTAGGACACCGTGTACGTGGCGTCGCCGACGAGGTCGGGCTCGTCGAGGACCGCGAAGGTGCCGTCCGCCTTGACGGGGAAGGTGCCCAGGTCGTGGCTGCCGGTCGCGTCCGTTCGGGTCGCCGTGACCTTCACCGGGGTGCCGGGCGCGGGTCCGTCGAGCTCCAGCCTGCCGCGCACCGACAGCGGCTCGCCCGCGACCGCCTGGGCGGGGCTGTGGGTGAGGTCGCCGGTGAAGCGGGTGTCGTACTGGACGGCCGGCGGCTGGACGATGTGCAGCCAGAACTGGTTCCCGGCGGCGTTGGTGGTGACCGCGAACAGCCGGGAGCCGTCGGCCGCCCACTCCATGCCGCGCGGGGCGACCCGGTTGCCGTCGAGGGAGCCCTCGAAGACGAACTCCAGCGGGGCGGTCGAGTCGGTGGGGTCGGCGGGCTGGACCAGCAGGTCGGGCGTGGCACCCATGGCCGAGGCACCGCGCGCGATGTACTTTCCGTCGCCGCTGAAGGCGACCGAGCTGGCGGACGCACCGGCCGGCAGCGGCTGGTAGCCGTTCGCCGCGTCCGACAGGTCGCCGGTGTTCAGCAGCCGGGTGCCGTAGGCGGCGTCGGCCACGGCGACCTTGCTGCCATCGGCGGAGAACGCCATGTCCTTCAGGTCGAGCGCGCCGTTGCCCGCGCTGTCGGCGAAACGGCGGGCGGCGTTGCGTACGAGGGAGCCGTTGGCGGTGTCGTACACGGCGACGAAGGGGTTCGTCGCACCGTCGCTGCGCGGCTGGCCCATCAGCATCCGGTCGCCGGGCCCGGCCTCGATCTTGAGCATGCCGTAGTCGTTCCAGCCGGTGCGCGTGTACACGCCGTTCACGATGCCGTCGAGGTTGGTCTGCGCCGCGTAGCTGCACGCGCCCGGGTACTGCGAGTACGGCGTGGTGATGTACAACTGTCCGCCGGAGAAGGCGAGTTCCCGGCCGCAGGTGTCGGCGTAGGTGCTGGCGACGATGGCCGCCTCGAACGTGGTGGTGTCGTACGTCTGGATCTGCTCGCGCAGGCCCGCGTAGAGCTTGGTGCTGTCGGCGTTGAGCGCCAGGCCCGAGACGTAGTACTTGTCCAAGGGGCGCGGGTGAGGACCTGTCGCCGCCCTCGCCTCGGACGGAACCCCGCTGGCCGTCGGCCATTACCACCCGGCGAACGGCACCACCGAGATCGGCGGCATCGGCACCCTTCCCAGCGCCCGCCGCCAGGGCCTGGCCGCCGCTGTCACCGGCCCTGGTCAGCCACGCTCGCGACCATGGGGTGAACGAGCCGACCCACGCCAGTCCCGAGGTCACTTCGTCTGCCGGCGTGCCTGCTTCACCTCGCGGTCGACAGCCCAGGCGTCAGCGACCGGCCCCAGGTGACCGAGCTTGTCGGGGTTGATCACCGACCGGATGGTCTGGATCTGCCCGTCGAGCACCTCGAGGGCCAAGATGTGGAGCACGTTGCCGTCCCGGTCGCGGAAGATCGCTCCTGGCTGGCCGTTGACCTCGTGCGGCTCGAAGGTCACGTTGATCCGGGCCATCCAGGGGAAGACGGAGGCGAGCAGCCGGGCCACGTTCTCGGCGCCGATGACGGCCCTGGCCAGCTGCGGGGCCTTGCCGCCGCCGTCCCCGACCATCGACACGTCGGCGGCGAGCAGATCCCGCAGGCCGACGACATCGCCTTCGCGAAGGGCGTCGAAGAACCGCGTCGCCAGCTCCTGCCGCTGCTGACGGTCCACGTCGAAGCGTGGCCGTCCGGCCTGCATGTGCCGCCGCGCCCGTACCAGCAGCTGTCGGCACGCCGCCTCCGACCGCCCCACCGCCGCGGCGACCTCGTCGAAGCCGAAGCCGAACACCTCCCGCAGCACGAACACCGACCGCTCCAGCGGGCTGAGCCGCTCCAGAAGCAGCAGCGCCGCCATCGACACCGAGTCGGCCAGCTCCGCTGAGCGTGCCGGATCCTGATAGGGATCAGTGAGCAGCGGCTCGGGGAACCACGGCCCGACGTACTCCTCCCGCCTCACCCGTGCGGAGCGCAGTACGTCGATCGAGATCCGCGTCACCGTGGCGGACAGGAAAGCCTTGGTCGACGTGGGCCGGGTCGCCGAGCCGTCGAAGCGCAGCCAGGTCTCCTGCACCGCGTCCTCGGCCTCACCCACGCTGCCCAGAATCCGGTAGGCGATCGAGAACAGCAGTGGCCGCAACTCCTCGAACTCCCCGACCTTGCTCATACCGACTCCCCTTGTCCGGCCGTACTCGTCGGCGCGGGCATCTTCTGATGATCATCCGGTCCACCGGCGGTGCAGAGCAAGGTCCCCGGCCGGGAGCCCGGAGCCCGCGGCCGGGCCGGTTGCCGACAGCCGTTCAGTGGAACTGCCCGACCTCGTAGTCGCCCGCCGGCTGCTGGGTGATGATGTTCAGCCGGTTCACCGTGTTCATGAAGGACACCAGGATCACCAGGGCGGTGAGCTGCTCCTCGTCGTAGTGCTCGGCGGCACGCGCCCAGACCTCGTCGCTGACCCCGCCGTCCGCGTCCGCGACCCGGGTCCCCTGCTCCGCCAGCTCCAGCGCGACGCGCTCGGCCTCGGTGAAGACCGTGGCCTCCCGCCACGCCGCCACCAGGTTCAGCCGCACCGGGGCCTCCCCGGCAGCGGCGGCTTCCTTGGTGTGCATGTCGATGCAGACGGCGCAGCCGTTGATCTGGCTCACGCGCAGCGCCACCAACTCCTGCGTCGCGGCCGGCAGCGGCGACTCCTTGAGCGTCTTGCCCGCCGACATGAAGTACTTGAGGGCCTTGCCGGCGGTCGGGTCGGCGAAGTAGTTCAGTCGCGCGTCCATCGTGTGCTCCTCCGTGGTCGTCAGTGGATACATCCCTAAGACGAGGTGGCCCGGCGCCCCGTGACACGGACGCGTGTGACCCGTGTCGCCCCCTGCCGGCGTGTTCAGAGATGTCGAAGGAGAAAAGGGCGGCATGGACACCTCCACCCGTGCCACCCGGAACCGACGTCTTCACGACGATGTGACGGCAACCCGCCACCCGTACCGGACGGCGCGGGCCGTGGTTGTCCGCGAGCGGCGATGCCGCCGTTCCGACGTCCCGTTCGATGCCGGCCACCCGGAACAGTTCCATCGTTCGTGCGTTGTTGCCTCGTCCACGCGGGTGGGTGGAGGTTCCCGGGTGCCGCTCCACGAGGGTGTGCCGTACGCCGTGTCGGCCCAGGAACAGGGATGCGGACAGGCCCACCAGAAAGCCACCGACGATCAGGACCGGAACCCGGTGGCCGGCTTCTTCACGCATCGATGCCTCCCGAAGCAGCGGAGCGGGTACGGGGCGCCCCGCAGTTTCCATGCCCTTCGCAAGCGGGGTCCGTGTGCCCAGTCACCCACGTGGTTCATACGAGTCGCGCACTCTCTGCGACCGGCACACGATCGAGGAACGCTGACGTCGCGTCACCCGCGGCTCGACGTTGAACTCTGCCCCGAGAAGGAGAAGTGCTCAGGATGACCACAACGTCTGAACGTGTTTCAGAACCGCTGACGCGACAGGTGTCGAGACGGGTCTCCCAGTCGGTCTTCGATGGCTCCAGACTGCGTGTCGTGCTGCTCGTGGACGTCTATGACGGAGCCCAGCAGCAGTTCCTGGAAGCGTATGAACAGCTGTGCAGTCAGGTCGCGTCCGTCCCGGGACAC
>NZ_JAYWVC010000383.1:0-4191 GCF_036281785.1 Streptomyces chiangmaiensis
GGGACGACGACGACTTCATCCAGCCCGGCACGCTCTACCGAGACGTGATGACGTCGGCAGACCAGGACCATCTGGTCGAAAACATCGTCTGGCACCTGAGTCAGGAGGTCGAGCGCTTCGTCCAGGAACGAGCGGTCAACGACTACTGGACGAAAGTCGACCCCGACCTCGGCGCCCGCGTCGCCCAAGGTATCGGTCTGGGGTCGCCGCAGCCGGGCCACGGGTAACAATCGCGGAGACCGGGCTCCCTCATCTTCAGCGCAACGAGCACGACAGGTCGTCCTGGGTCCCGAGCCAGGCGCCAGAGTGTTGGGACGAGATAGGGCGGTCGTGCGCCGGTCACGCTGCAACATGAGGCACATTGGAACAAAAACGTTCGCATACCTGCCAGCAACCAGCACTGACGCCGCGCACAGGTCATGGTTGTCGGGTCATCCTCTGTACGGCTGCGGCCGGCTGAGTGTTGCGGGGCGCACCGCAGACGCTGCGGTGCCATCCCCTCGCTCATGCATCAGGACTTCTCCAGTACGGGGCGTACGACCGCGGTGAGCAGTTCGGTGACGGCGAGGTGGGTCTGGACGGGGATGTCGTCGACCCTGGGGTCGACGATTCCGGCGACGGAGTTGATGAGTCCGACGTCCACGCCTCGTTGGAGGAGGTGCTGTTCGAGTTCGGGGGTTGGCGTTGTAGGTGCCGGAATCCTCATCCGTGCTGTTCACGGCCTTGATCCGGGGTCAGCCGGCTGCCACCGACGCGTCAATCTTTTGCGCGGGCAGGAGGCTCTTGGAGCACGCATGGGGCCGGCTGCGAGGATGGTCGACCGTGCTGTTGCGACTGCCCTACCTCGCTCTGTCGACCGCCTTCAGCTTCATACGGCTGTTACCGATGAGCGATCGGGCGAAGGACCTGGAAATCCTCGCCCTTCGCCACGCCACCAACTCACCGTACTGCAGCGCCAGGTGGACATGCCCCAGCTGACCTGGCCGCTCCGGGCCATACTCGCCGCGCTGCTGCACCGCCTCCCCCGCGTCCAGCTCCGCAAGCTCCACCTGATCGTCTCCCCCGACACCCTGCTGCGCTGGCACCGCGACCTCCTGCGCCGCCAGCATGCCAAGGCTTCCCACCCCAAACGCCCGGGACGACCCCGCACCGTCCGCTCCATCCGCGCCCTGTTATTACGACTCGTACGAGAGAATCCCGAGTGGGGCTACAGGCGCGTACACGGCGAACTCGCCGCGCTCGGCATCAAAGTCGCCGCCTCCACTGTGTGGAGCATCCTCAAGGAACACGGCATCCCACCGGCCCTCGACCGCGCGCACACCACCTGGGCCGACTTCCTCCGCTCCCAAGCCGAAGCCATCCTGGCCGCCAACTTCTTCGAGACCAAGACTCTGACCGGTGCGACCCTGACCGCGCTGACGATCATCGAACACGCCACCCGACCCGTCCGCATCCTCGGCGTCACCACACACCCGACCGCGGAATGGGTCACCCAACTCGCCCGCAACCTCGCCATGGATATCCAGGACACTGGAGCCAAGATCAAATACCTGATCCGAGAACGCGACGTGCGCTACCCGACCAGCTTCGACGCCTCGCTCGCCGGTGAAGGTCGCGAGGTCGTGCAGACCGGGGTCAGGATGCCCCGAATGAACGCGATCATGGAGCGATGGATCCGCTCCTGCCGAGCCGAGCTCCTCGACCGCACCCTCATCTGGAACCAAGCCCACCTCGCGCACGCCCTGCGCGAGTACGAGACCTTCCACAACGAACACAGGCCCCACCGGACCCTCGCAGGCGCCGCTCGCCTACGCCCACTCCCCGAACCGCTCGAACCGGACCGGCTCATCCACCTCGACATCCGCAGAAGCGACCGCCTCGGCGGCATCCTGCACGAGTACCAACATGCTTCCCAATCTGGAAGTCAAGTGGCGTGAGTGACTGAGGGTGTGACGATGTAGCACCGTCCGTCACGGATCAGTGTCCAGATTACGTTGACACGGCGGCGGGCCAGGGCGAGGACGGCCTGGACGTGTCGCTTGCCCTCGGCGCGCTTTCTGTCGTAGAACCGGCGCGAGTTGGGGTCGCAGCGAATGCTGACGAGGGCGGAGGTGTAGAAGACTCGCTGCAGGCGCCGGTGGTATCGCTGCGGCCGGTGGAAGTTGCCGCTGACCTGGCCGGAGTCGCGTGGCGCGGGCGCCACCCCGGCGAACGCCGCGAGCCGGTCTGGGGTGGGGAAGGCGTCCAGGCTGCCGCCGATTCCGGCAAGGAACTCGGCACCCAGGGTCGGTCCGACACCGGGCACGGACAGGATCACTTCGGCGAGCTCGTGTTCGCGAAACCGGCCCTCGATGAACTTGTCCGTCTCGGCGATCTTCTCGTTGAGGGCCATCACCTCCTTCGCGAGGGTGTGGACCATCTTCGCGATGGCTTTCTCGCCCTCGACGGCGGTGTGCCGGCGTTCGGCGGCCTCGACGGCCTTCGCGGCGAGGGTTTCGGGGCCGCGGACCTTTCGGTTGCGCAACCACGTTGTCAGGCGCCGGGTGCCCGCCCGGCGGATCGCGGCGGGTGCCTGGTAGCCGCTGAGCAGGACCAGAGGGCCGACGGTCCCGCCGAGGTCGAGAGCCCGCTCCAGGGCCGGGAACATGCTGGTCAGCAGGGACCGGAGCCGGTTGATGGTACGGGTGCGGTCTCCCACCAGGTCGACGCGGTGCTCGGTCAGGAGCCGAAGTTCGATGGAGGCTTCATCGCCGGGGCGGATCGGCTCCAGGTCCCGCCGCATCCGTGCCTGGTCGGCGATCACCCTCGCGTCCCGGGCATCGGTCTTGCCCGCACCGCGGTAGCTGTCGGTGGCACGGTTGACGGTGATGCCAGGGATGTAGACGAGTTCCTGGCCGTGGTTGACCAGCAAGGCGATCAGCAGGCCGGGTTCGCCGCCGGTCATGTCGAGTGCCCAGGTGACGTGGTCGCCGGCAGCGAGGTCCAGGACGTCACCGATCAGATTCAGGAGTTCCGGTTCGTCGTTGGCCACCCGCCGCGACAGCAGCGTGTCGCCGTCGGCATCCAGCACCAGGCAGTGGTGGGTCTTCCCGCAGTCGGTCCCCGCCCATATCCGGCTCATCGTGCTCCAGTCGTTCGTACTTGCCTTGCGTACCACGGACGACCTCGCCGGCATTGCTCTACTCAGCGACTTGTTCGCACTTCCCAATCGGCGGCCGAGTCGTCGTGGGGAGCCGGGCGGCGAAGCGTGTTCAGCCACAGTCGGCAGCCGCCTGAAAGCCACACCCAGCTCCCCTGGGTGCCCTCACCCTACGAATGGAAGAACCAACCCGGTCAAAAGGTAGAGCCGCCTGACCAGCGCGGACGTGGTTCTCGGCACCTACACGGCTCACGAGCTCTGTTCGCGCGGGCCACCCCAGGTCCCCGGCTGCTGTTCCCGGGCCTGGTCCCGGGGAAGCCCATCTCGACCCACGCCATGACGCAGAAGCTCAACCGGCACGGAATCTCGGTCTGCGCGGCCCGCAACTCAGCCCTCGCCGCGCTCGCTGCCGATCTCCCCAGCCCGATCCTCGCCGACCTGACCGGCATGCACCGCGACACCGCGATCCGCTGGGTCGCCTACGCCAGGCGCGACTGGGCCGCGTACCTCGCGGCACGAGCCGATGACCAGAGGGAGGCGCCCGCCACCGGTGATCACCGGTGAAGAGGACAAGATTCGTGCAGCGGCGGGGCAGTCGATAGGGTGCCAGGTCACGACCGCACGCGGTTCGAACGTGGGCAGGTCAGGGCTCTGCCGCAGCTCGTGGCACCTCCGCAGCTGCCATGCCGGCACCTGCCTGCCCGGGTCTTGGGACACGGGGCGGCCTTCGCGGCCGGGCAGTCGGGTTCCGGTCGACAGGTCAGGAGGAACGAGTGGCACAGATCATCGCCGAGGTCTCAAGGACGTTCAACGAGTTTCTGCTCTTGCCCAACCGGACCCGGACCGACTGCTCGCCCGCGACGGTCAACCTGCGCACGCCCCTGGTGCGGCACGTCGTCGGGGAGCAGTCGGCGATCGAACTCGGCTCCCCGTTCACGTCCGCGATCATGCAGGCTGTCAGCACACCGGAACTCGCGATCGCACTCGCACGCAACGGCGGTCTGAGCTTCCTGCACCACAATCAGTCGATCCAGGACCAGGCCGCAGCCGTC
>NZ_JAYWVC010000384.1:0-4173 GCF_036281785.1 Streptomyces chiangmaiensis
GCGCACCGTACCCGCTCATGTGGGCGGTCTTTCGCCCTGGGGGCGAAACCCCGTTCCCTGCCCACCGGTAGCCCACGCGTGGATGTCACTGCCCCGCCCGTTTCCTGGTCGTCGGCTGCACGGCGGACGGCCGGAGGAGGACGTCATGCACAGCACCCCGCGGGACCCGCACCGGGTCGTGACCGCCCCGCCCGTCCGCACCGATGCAGGGCCGCGGGTTCCCGGCACGCACAGCGGCCCCGTCCGGGCGGGCTGGGGCCTGGCCGTTCTGCTCCTCGCCGTTGCGCTGGTCACGGGCGTGCGGCTGGCCCTGGCCGCCGCGCACCTGCAGGTCATGGGGCTGCCCGAGTACTTGGCGCTGATCCCGATCGTGGCCGGCGCGCTGCTGCCGCTGCGGCAGACCCTGATCGTGGGCGTTGCCAATCTGGGCGCCGCCATCGTCGTCTACGGGATCCTCCCGCCGGACATGTCCAGCACCAGCCGGGCCACCGTCATCACGGCGCTGGCCGCCGCGCTGCTCGTCGGCCTGGCCGTCTGCCGCGCCCGTGTCGCCGGGGAGAGGCGCCTGAAGCGGCTGATGATCGCTCGCGAGCGGCTCGCGTTCCTCAGCGAGGCCAACAGCCGCGTCGGCAGCACCCTGGACGTGGCCCGAACCGCCGAGGAGCTGGCCGACGTCGCCGTCCAGCGCTTCGCGGACCATGCCGCCGTGGACCTCTTCGACCCGGTCCTGCAGGGCGAGGAACCCGCCCCGGGGCCGCACCGCGGCCCGATCACCTTGCGCCGCGCCGCCCGGCGGTCGGTGGCGGCGGCGCTCGCGGGCACGGCACCGCCGGGCGGGGCCGTCACCTACCGCCAGGGGTCGGTGCCCGCCGTGAGCCTGATGACGGGCGAACCGGTACGCGGGCAGTTCACCGATGCCGCCGAGGACGGCGGCCGGCCTGCCGGTCCGGGCGGCGCCGGCGGTCAGGCGCCCCACTGCGCGCTGGCGGTCCCGCTGCGCGCCCGCGGGGTGACCCTCGGTGCGGCGCTGTTCACACGTTCCCCGCACCGGGACGCCTTCGACGCCGACGATGTGCTCCTGGCGCAGGAGATCGCGGCACGCGCCGCGGTGTGCGTGGACAACGCCCGCCGCTACACCCGCGAGCGCAACACCTCCGTGGCGCTTCAGAAGAGCCTGTTGCCGCAGGTGGTCCCAAAGCAGCCGGCCGTCGAGGCGGCCACACGCTACATCCCCGCGGACTTCGGGGTCGGAGTGGGCGGCGACTGGTACGACGTGATCCCGCTCTCGGGGGCCCGTGTCGCCTTGGTCGTGGGCGACGTGGTCGGGCACGGCGTCCACGCCTCGGCGACGATGGGGCGGCTGCGCGCCGCGGTCCGCGCCCTCGCCGACATCGACCTGCCGCCCGACGAACTGCTCACCCATCTCGACGACGTCGTCATCCGGCGGCAGGCGGAGACGGCCCGCACGCAGGGGGCCGACGCGGAGGTCGGCGAGGTCGTCGCAACCTGCCTGTACATGGTCTACGACCCGATCTCGCGCGGCTGCACCGCCGCGCGTGCCGGTCACCCGCCGCCGGCTGTGGTGCGTCCGGGAGCAGGCGCCGACTACCTCGATGTCCCCGCCGGTCCCCCGCTGGGCGTGGGCGGACTCCCCTTCGAGACAGCCGACGTGCACCTGCCCGAGGGCAGCCTGCTCGCCCTGTACACCGACGGCCTCGTCGAATCCCCCCACCACCACCTGGACGAAGGGCTCCGGCGTCTGCTGAAAGCCCTGTCCGAGCCGATGTCCTCTCTGGAGGACACGTGCGACCACGTGCTGGACATGCTGGTCGACGACTGCCGCCGCGACGATGTCGCCCTCGTCGTCGCCCGCACCCAGGCACTCGACAGCACGCACGCCGTCGCGTGGGAGCTGTCGGAGGATCTCTTCGAGGTCGCCCGTGCCCGCGACCTCGCCGCGCTGCAGCTGGCGGGCTGGGGTCTGAAGGAGATGGCCTTCACCGCGGAAGTCGTGGTCAGCGAACTGGTCACCAACGCCATCCGCTACGGGCGCAGCCCCGTGCAACTGCGCCTGATCCGGCACGACACCCTGATCTGCGAGGTGTCCGACGGCACCAACACCGCCCCCCACCTGCGCCGGGCCCGGACCTTCGACGAGGGCGGGCGCGGGCTGTTCATCGTGGCGCAGCTCGCCGAGCGCTGGGGCACCAGGCAGCGGCCCGAGGGGAAGACCATCTGGGCCGAGCTCGCCCTCCCGCCCGCACCCGCCCCCGCACCGCTGTGACCCGGCCGAAGACCTCACCCGCCGGTCACGCAAAGGGACGCGGGAACACTCGCCGCCGGTCATGGCCCGCACGGCCCACCCCGATGCAGGAATGATCCGCATTTCCCCCCAGGAGACCCGTCTCGCCACTGTGGTACACATCACCCCGCTATGACCTATCTGTTCTTTCGTGTCGCGTATTTAACTGTCCGCGAATGCGTGGGGGGAAGGTCCGGGCGTGTTCGGTGCGGCGCACTGCCGCCGAGCACGCTCAGCCGCGACGAAAGCCGTGCCCACGTGCCCCAGCTCTTCTTCCAGAAAACCCACGGCCTGCACCGGGCCGACCGCCGTCCGACCACCTGGCTCTTGCGACTGCCGCGCCCCTCCCTGCTCGCCTTCGTCCTCACCGGCTCGGCGGCGGCCTACGTCATCAGCGGCACCCTCCACCTGTACGGAATGGCCGCCATCGGACTGCTCTCCGTCAAGCTGCTGCTGTCCCTGACCTACCGGCCCTTCCGGGCCGGCACGCCGGACACCGGCACGGACCGGCTCGACCTGGTCGCGATCATCCCCACCTACAACGAGGACCCCAGCACCCTGCGGCGCAGTCTGTGCAGCATCCTGGTCCAGTCCCGCCCGGTCAGCGTGGTGCACGTGGTCGACGACGCGAGCAACGACCTGTCCGCGGCCCGAGCCGCGGCGGAGATGGCCCCGCAGTTCGCCCGGGCCGGGATCACCCTGCACATCCACCGCCAGCCGGAGAACAAGGGCAAGCGCGAGGCCCTCGCGGTCGGCTTCAGGGCCAGTCCCGACGCCCACGCCTACCTGTGCGTGGACAGCGACACCGTCCTGGACCCCCAGGCGGTCGAGGAACTGATCAAGCCGCTGGCCAACCCCCGCGTCAAGGCCGTCACCGGTCTCGTCCTCGCCCTCAACCAGCGCAAGAACCTGCTGACCCGGCTGATAGACCTGCGCTACGGCAACGCCTTCCTCTTCGAGCGCGCCGCGTACTCACAGCTGGGCTCCGTGCTGTGCTGCTGCGGCTCGCTCGTCGTCTACCGCGCCGACGTCGTCCACGCCAACCTGGACGACTTCCTCACCCAGCGGTTCCTCGGGCGTCCGGCCGTCTTCGGCGACGACCGCCGGCTGACCAACTACTGCCTGATGCGCGGACAGGTGCTCTTCCAGTCCACCGCCGTCGCCTACACCGCGGTCCCCGAACGCCTCGGGCACTTCCTGCGCCAGCAGGTGCGATGGAACAAGTCCTTCTTCCGCGAGTCCCAGTGGGCACTGCGCAACCTGCCGCGCCTGCGCCCCGGCTGGTACCTGACGTTCATGGAGGTCGCGACCTGGCTGGTGTTCACCGGCGCCGCACTCACCTCACTGGCCGTCAAACCGGCCGCCGACCCCGGCAACACCCTTCGGCACCTGGCCGGCTACCTCGTCTTCACCGCCGTCATGGGATACGCACGCAGCGTGCGCTACCTCGACGCGCCCCGGCCGGGCGTCAGCTTCGCCGGCCGGCTCGGGATCTACGCCCTGGCCCCCGTCTACGGAGTGCTGCACCTGGTCCTGCTCCTGCCGATCCGCATCTACGCCATCCTCACCATGACCCACGGCAAGTGGGGCACCCGCCAAACGGGCGTGGAGGTCACCGACGACGCCGCCGCCACAGCCGGCCTCTACCGGGCCCTGCAGGACACCCACCCCCAGCCCGCACCACTGATCCCGCACCAGACAGGCCTGGACAGCCGGACGCCCTCCCCCTTCATCAACTTGACCCGACCGTGAACCGCTCCTGCGCGTTCACCACGGTCACCCGCACGCCCTCGCGCCGCTTGACCCGGGCCGCCAGCTGAACGGCCGCCGACATGCCCGCGTGCCCGGCCCCCAGAACCACCACACGGTGC
>NZ_JAYWVC010000385.1:0-4173 GCF_036281785.1 Streptomyces chiangmaiensis
CTAGGGTCGCCAACTCCTCGGTGCAATAAGATCTTTGCTCTCGGTGCAATCTAAGGGGGCCTCGTGGAGGACTACCGGCGCATCGCCGACCGGATCGCCGCCGACATAGCCACGGGACGGCTGCGGCCCGCTCAACGGCTGCCGCCGCAGCGGGTGTTCGCGCGCCGGCACGGGATGGCGGCGTCCACCGCGGCGCGGGTGTACGGCGAACTCGTGCGGCGCGGCCTCGTCGTCGGCGAGGTCGGGCGGGGCACCTTCGTCCGGGCCGCCCGGGTGCCGACGGGCCGCGCGCTCGCCGAACCCGCGACGACGGCGCCCGTCAACCTGGAGCTCAACTACCCTTCCGTGCCGGGGCAGTCGGAGCTGCTCGCGGCCGGGCTCGCGTCGCTGCTGCGGCCGGACGTCCTCGCCGAGGCGACCCGCACGGCGCCCGCCACGGGGACGCCTGCCGCGCGTGAGGCAGTCGCCGGGCTTCTGGCGACCGGTGGCTGGCACCCGGACCCGGAGCGGCTGCTGTTCGCCGGCAACGCACGGCAGGCCATCGCGGGTGCCCTCGCCGCCGTGGTACCGCCCGGCGGCCGCGTCGGCGTCGAACGGCTGACGTATCCGCTGGTCAAGGAGATCGCGTCGCGCCTGGGCATCGTCCTCGTCCCGCTCGCCATGGACGAGCAGGGCCTGCGCCCGGACGCGCTCGCCGCCGCTCACCGCTCCACGCCGCTGTCCGCGCTGTATGTCCAGCCGACGCTGCACAATCCCACATCCGCGACGACGGGGGAGGAACGGAGGCGGCAACTGGCCGACGCCCTCAGGAGCTTGGGGCTGCCGGTCGTCGAGGACCGCATCTGGGCGTTCCTGTGCGGTCGGGAGGGCGGAAGGCCTCTCGCGGCATACGCCCCCGAGCGCACCTACGTCGTCGACGGGCTGTCCAAGCGGGTGGCGCCGGGGCTCACCGTGGGGTTCCTCGTCGTGCCCGAGGGGCGCGGCGATCAGGTCGCGGAGGCGCTCAGGTCGGGCGGATGGACGGCGGGACGGTTCGCGCTGGAGGCGGCGGTGCGGTGGATCGGGGACGGGACCGTCGAACGGCTCGTCACGGTCAAACAGGCGGACGCACGGGAACGCGGGCGGCTGGTCGTGGAGCACCTCGACGGCTTCGCCGTACGGGCCGATCCACGGGCGTACTTCGCGTGGTGGGAGCTGCCGCGGCCGTGGCGCGCGGACCCGTTCGTGGCGGCCGCGGCCGACCGGGGGATCGCGGTGACTCCGGGACCCGCCTTCGCCGCGGGTGGGGGCGGAGCGGAAAGCGCCGCCGCGGGCTGTGTCAGGCTCGGACTCGCGTCGGCTCCTCCGACGGAGCTTGCGAGGGCTCTGAGGACGCTCGCCGACGTCGCGCGCACACCCCCGTGAGCCATGCGACCAGGGCGACCGTGAGGCCGAGCGCCATCAGCACCCAGGCTGCCGTGCGCAGTGTCTCGGTGAGCGCGTCGTAGACCGCGCCCGCCGCCGGCTGCGAGACGCCCGGGGGGAGGTCCCGCAGCGTCATCCGGCGGCCCACCGCGATCGCGACGGCGAGCAGTGCCGCGCCCAGCGCCGTGCCGAGCCCCGTCGCCAGCACCGCCCGGCGGCGGCACACCGACACCAGCATCCCGCTCACGGCGAAGACGACCGCGGCGACGGGCATCCAGAAACCGGTCACTTCGAGCACGCGGAACCCCTTCCGGAACTTGGTCAGGTCCTCCGACTGCAGCAGGGTGATCTCCGTGTGCGCGATCGGGATGCGGCCCGCGAACGGTACGTGCTCGTCCACGAGTTGCCGCTTCATGCGCTCGGTGGCGGGGGCGAGGTCGATGGTCACGGGGCTGCTTCCGTCGTCGCGCAGGGCCTGCAGCACGGCGTCGTGAGCGGTGAGGTTCGCGGTGTCCCAGGCGGTGCGGAAGGCCTCGGTGGCGGTGAACGAGCGGACCGCGTCGTGGACGAAGGCGTGCACCGAGCCCTCCAAGGGCGTGCCGACGTGCACCTCGCGCATGATGCCGTCGGTGACGGCGGCGGCGATGGCGTCCCGGACCTGGGCGTCGGAGGCGAGCGGCGCGGTCGTGGCGGCGTACCGGGTGCTGTCCTCGATGCCGTACTTCGCCCACGCGGCGAGCAGGCCCAGCGGCGCGAGCAGGCACGCGAGGCCGACCAGCACGGCGGAGAGCACGCTCCGGGCACGTCGAGACACGCCACCAGCGAACCGCGTCCGCGAGCAATCGGCGAGCTGTTTGCCTGCAAATGGGTGTATATGACGATCCGATGGGCGGGTGGTGTCGTGGCAGCCGACGGACCCGGGACTGCTCCCCGGACGTTGTCCTCCGGTGGAGGGTTCACCCGAACGGGTGTTACCTGGTGGTGAGGAGAGAGACGGCTCGGGCTCCTCGACCGCTCCCGGGACCCACTCCCGGGAGACGGGTGAGTGAGGGAGACGCACGAGGCCCCGGCGTCGACGTGGGCCGACGGCCGGGGTCTCGTGCGCCGGAAGGCGGGGCCGACCGGAAGGTCAGCGGACCACCCAGTGCTCCTCCAACGGCTCCTGGTGCACGTAGTAGCGGTAGTAGTCGAACACGAACGTGGCCACGGCGACCGCGAGCGAGATGCCGATGCTGCGCAGCACGCTGTGGCCGGTCTGGCTGTACAGGAAGCCGAACGCGACACCCGCGAACACCGCCCACGTCAGCGCGTGCGGTCCGCGGGGCAGGTGCGGCGTTATCCGCAGCAGGCCGATGCACAGCGCCGCGAACACGATCACGCACACGAAGCCGAACAGCACGTTCCAGCCGGTGATCGGACCGGCGTCGCGCCGGATCGCCGCGGCCCAGTATCCGTACACGAGTCCGATGACGATGGGCCCCGCGATCCGCGCGACCGCGTGCATGCGCGGCTCGAGTATCTCGGGCGGGCGGCGGGTCGCGACGGTTCCGCGGGGCCTTGTGGCGGGTGCGTGCGATGCCCCCGGCACGGGTGCCGCATGAGCCATGGGAACGCTCCTCTCTCCTCGCCCCCGCCTTCCAGAGCACACCTGGCGGGGGCGCCCGGCAAGTCGGGATGCGTGGTCCGCAGGGTCGTGTTTCGCTGGGCCTCATGAAGATCGTGCTGTTCGGGGCGACGGGAATGGTCGGCAGCCGGATCGCCGCGGAGGCGACGCAGCGCGGGCACCGGGTCACGGCCGTGAGCCGCTCCGGCCGGTCCCCCGTGCCCGGGGTGACCGCCGCCGCCGCCGCGGACGCCTCGGACGTGGCGAAGGTCTCCGCGCTGGTGGCGGGGGCGGACGCGGTGGCGAACGCCTGTGCACCGCCGCGGGACGGCTCGGACCCGAAGGGGCCGTTCCTCGCCCTGAACAGCTCCCTCGTGCAGGGCGCGCGCGACGCCGGAGTACGGCGGTTGGTCGTGGTCGGCGGCGCGGGAAGCCTGGAGGTGGCCCCCGGACAGCAGCTGTGCGACCAGCCGGGATTCCCGAAGGAGGTGCTGCCCGAGGCGCTCGCCCACCGTGCGGTCCTGGAGTACTACCGCACGGTCGACGATCTGGACTGGACGTACATCTCCCCCGCCGCCGAGATCGCCCCGGGCGAGCGCACGGGCCGCTTCCGGTCGAACGACGACCGGCTGCTCACGGACGCGTACGGCAACAGCCGGATCAGCGCCGAGGACTTCGCGGTCGCGTTCGTCGACGAACTGGAGCAGGACACGCATCCGCGCGCACGCATGTCCGTGGCCTACTGAGGGACGGCAGCGCCGGTGCCCGCCAGGCGACCACCCCACCACCGACCGGAGAGGAGCCCGGGGAAGCAGGACCCTGCCGCACCCCGCCGAAGGCGCGGCCTCCCGGCTTTCCGCGCCCCCGCCGCGCCCCCGGAGCCGCCGTTCTCGGGACCGCGCCCTCGGACGACTCAGCGGCACCAGGGGCGCCGCCCCGCGACGGATCCGGCGGCCCGGAAGGCGATCGACACATCCCGGCAGTGCCCGCCGGATCCGCCGGTACGACCCATCGGCTCCCCGGCCCCGGCGCCCGGCCCGCGGAACACCGGTTCCTGCGAGTGGCCGGACGCAGCGTCGCCTGGGTACCGCTCGTGCTGCTAGTGCGGCGACCGGAAAGGTTCACCGGCTCGCGACGCGCGGCACGGCACCTCGCCGCGTTGTCGC
>NZ_JAYWVC010000386.1:0-4156 GCF_036281785.1 Streptomyces chiangmaiensis
TCCTCGGAAGCGGTGGAGTTCTTGGCGCCGGAGTTGCTGAACCCGGCGGCGAGCGGCACCGTGCGGTCGCCGCGTCGAGCGATCAATTCGCTGTGCCTTGGCGAGCAGCGTCCGTAGGGTTCCTGCATGACGGACGAGAGTGAGCGGGCCGTGCAGGCGGCCATCGATGGGGAGATGCGGCTTCTCGATCCCGAGGTGCGCGCTTCCCCGGCCCGTGTCCTGGAGCTCCTGGATCCGGAGTTCACCGAGATCGGGGCTTCTGGACGCCGGTGGGATGTGAAGTCGATCCTCAGGGTGACAAGCGGCGGCACGGTGTCCCCGGAGTCTCCGGTCAAGGTCAGCGAAATGTCTGGAGTCGTCCTTGCTCCGGGCGTCGTTCACCTGACGTACTTCGCCGACAACCAGGGCCGTCGGGCATGGCGGAGCTCATTGTGGCGTCTGACGAAGACGGGCTGGCGGATGTACTTCCACCAGGGCACTTTGACAGGTTGAGCGGGTGGGACCGCCGCCGGCAAGAGCGGCGGTCGCCCACCCGCCCCACAGGGCAAGCCAGTTCGAACTGCGCCGCCAGGGACGGCCGTCAACCGAAAGAGCGTCGCCCCCCCCGTCATGGGGGCAGGAGCCGGTGCCCTTCTCCGCAGCCGGCAGGCGCACCCGCTCGGCGACCAGGCCGGGAAGCCCGCACCGCTCGGCCAGGCGCACCAGCGGAGCCGGCCCGCCGTACTCGATCAGATTCGGATCATCGAAACCGTACGAAGGCCCTCGCCACGACGTGGAAAGGAGGCATGAGCCCCATCCGACCCGCCCGAGAGGAACCGCCCCCGGCGGGGCGTGATGCCCGCTGAGCTGTGTGATTTACGGGTGGATGCCGTACTTGCCGAGGAAGCCGGTGTCGACGCGCAGGGACTCGAGCAGCACGGAGGCGTTGTCGAGGGTGAAGACGTCGGCGGCAGCCAGGATGCCGGTGTACTTGGCGGTCACCGGCTCCGCGGCCTGACGGATCACGGCGTCGAGGTACGTCTTGAAGATCGCCCAGCCGTTTCCGGCCGGGCCGTACTTCGCGAAGAAAGGCGTGGAGTCCACCGTGTCCATGGCGTCGCGGAGCGCCGCATCGAGGTCGGCGATGTACTGCTTCTGGAGCTCGCCGTCGGCTCGGACACCGAGGCGCCCAAGGTGGCCGCCGACCAGGGTCTTCCACGAGTAGTCCAGCGCGATGTCGTGCGCCTTCACCCAGGCAGGGATGTCCCGGGTGATGGCGAGGTTCTTGAACGGCACCCAGCCCGGGAAGAGCACGTCCACGACCATGAGGGTCTGGTACGTGGGCGCGTGGATGAAGATGTTGTCCTGTGTGTGGTTCGGGCCGTGGTAGTCCAGTTCCAGCCGCTCGCCGCCCACCTCCAGGACGTAGTGGTCGTCGAAGGTCACCGTCGGCAGCGGCCGGTTGGGATCGCGCTCCAGCTTCAGTAGACGGCGTGTCTCGGTGTGGGCGATGCGGACCACGTCCTTGCCGAACAGGCCCGCGGCCGATATGTGGTCGGCGTGGGAGTGGGAGTAGATCATGTACGTGACCTTGGACGGCATGCCGTTGTCCTTGGTGACGTCGTCGATGGCCCGCTGCAGGTTGCCCCCGATCGTCGGCGGTGCGTCGACGAGTACGACGCCTTCGACAGTGGTCAGGAACATGGCCTGGTAGAAACCGTCGGTCACCCAATACAGGTGTCCGCCGATCCGGCCGACGTAGTAGCCGTCCGCGTTCACCGCAGGTCCGAGAGCGCCGGCGGGCACCGGCGCGAACTCCGGCAACTGATCCGACTCGGCCGCCTGCGCGGAGCCCGCCGCGACCCCGCCCGCCAGCCCTGCCACCATCGGCACACCGGCCGCAAGTGCCGCCCCCTTCAGCAAAGTTCGACGCTTTGTGGACTCAGACCTCTGGAATGCTGTCGTCATGGCTAATCCTTCCGAAGCAGAGGACGGAGAGAAGGCCATGCGGTGGGGGTCGCGGCCGTCGATCTCCGAAAACGTGCACAAAAAAGACAACACATGGATCGGTGTTGCCCGCTGGTGAGGTGCTCGATCAGCATTGGCCCTCACACGTCGTTGCAGTACTAAAGGCCCGCCCGGGCCCGCGCGGAACCGGTCGCTCGGGCCCCAGCGCCTTGGCTACCTCGAGGCCAGCCACTCCCGGTACGTGGTCTTCGCGATCAAGGCGTCATCCCCGTCGCCCAGGATGCGGGCGTCACCGTCGGACACCGAGTCATCTCCCACGACCGTCCGCGTGTCACCCTTGGCCTCGAGCGTGATCCGGCCCAGCTCGTCGAGCGTGAACACCTCGGGCCCGGCGACGTTCCGAGTCCCGTTCAGCGGGGCGCCCACAACCACGTCGGCGACGGCCCGCGCGATGTCGGCCGAGGCGATCGGCTGAACCTTCGTCGTGGGCAGCCGCACCGGGTCTGCGTCGTCCGGGAACTGGTTGATGAGCGCGTTCAGGAACTCGTCGAACTGAGTGGACCGCACGATCGAGTAAGGCACCGGATCGGTCTTGAGCAGCTCCTCCTGGAGCACCTTGGCGCGGTAGTACGGGTCGTCCGGGACCTTGTCGACCCCGACGATCGAGAGAATCACCGCGTGCCCGACCCCGGCGGCCGCAGCGGCGGACAGGAGGTTGTCCATGCTCGTCTGGAAGAACGCGAGCGAGGCCTCGTCGAAGGTGGGCGAGTTGCTCAGATCGACGACCACGTCCGCCCTGTCGAGCGCCGCCGTGAGACCGTTGCCAGTGAGCAGGTCCACACCGGTGGACGACGAGTGCGGGACGGCCTTGTGGCCCTCCTCATTGAGCAGCTTGACGACCTGCGACCCAATGAGCCCGGTACCGCCGATGACTGCGATTTTCATGGGAACCTCCGGATCCGGGGACGGCTGGTGCCGCCCCGACGCACCCAAGACACGACGCCGCCGGATTTTGTGACGTCCGGGGAGCACGAAGGGCCCACGACCGTCTCCTGAGGCCGCTCGGGCACGCGGCGGCGGCGGAGCGGGCACGGTGCCGGCCGACGAAGCTCTGAGCACAACGGTCCGACAAGACCGGGGAAGACCCCGCGTGTCTGTCTGACGTCGGCGGGCTACGCTCGCGCCCCTACGCTGAGCACCGCGTCGACCAGCAGGCTCGAGGCGTTCAGCGACGCAGTAAGGTGACAAAGTGCGTTGACATGCACAGCGGCACTCCGACTGCGTCCACCACCGACCCGGCCGGCGCCCGCTCGTACTTCGGCGGCCGGTCACTGGCCAGCGCGCGTTTCACCGTGTTCTTTTGGATCCCCAGATGCGTCGGCCTGGTGTTGGAGGAAAGACCCGTCGGCGTAAGCCGGCGGACCACTGATGGCAACCATCTCGTGTCCCGTCGGCGGCCGCGGTCCGGGGCTACAAGGTCGGCCGCTGGTGCAGGGGTGCGCGGGCCGGCGCCCTGCGGCCCCTATGAGGCAACAGCGCCATGCCCGGGGCCTGCCGAGCAGACGCGACGGGAGCGCTTTTCGTGCAACGCAGGGCGTTGCACCGTGCGGGATGTGGGTTACATCTCATTGGCCGGGGTGTCACATCTGGCGCGTGGCGCGTGTCTGAAGGGCGTCGACAAACGAGGGAGTCGTGATGAGTGGGAGAGCCGAGGTGGTCGTGGTCGGTGGGATACGGGGCGAGAGCGGCCCGCCGCCTGACCAGGCGGGACGGTGTGGCCGTGGCCGGCCGCCTGCATACGTCTCAGCCTGGGCACCGCACAGCCGTTTCCGGTGCCTGGCACGCGGCTAGCCGCGCCACCCCCCTTCTCCGGCTGGACCGGTCGGTGCGGCCGGGGAAGGACCGAGCCGGGGTCCGCATCGCACGGCCCCACACCCCCGGGCACCGTCGGCTCGTCCGGCAGACAGGGTCCTCGGCGCGAGGGAGCACCATCCCAGCGGCGTCGTATGCCGCGGCCGAGCATCAGGCCCGCTCGCCCGCCTGCTCACCCCCTCGCCCTGATCATCAGGCGCGACAGCCGGCATTGGCTGGATACACGTCCAACGGGCTCCGGCGCCCGGGGACCGACCATGAAAGATACAAGTGCGACATGAACAACCACGTCACCGACCCGGCCACCGAGGCCTTCGTCGCCTACCGCGACCTGCTC
>NZ_JAYWVC010000387.1:0-4153 GCF_036281785.1 Streptomyces chiangmaiensis
CTCAGCTTCCCCGGCCTCGGGCCCCTGCTCGGGGCACGCGTCCTCGCCGAGATTGGCGACGACCGCAACCGCTTCTCCGACGCCAGAGCGCTGAAGTCCTACGCGGGGTCCGCCCCGATCACCGGTGCTTCCGGCAAGAAACGCTTCGTCGGCCGCCGCTTCGTCAAGAACAACCGGCTCATGAACGCCGGTTTCCTCTGGGCCTTCTCAGCCCTTCAGGCCTCCCCCGGAGCCAACGCCCGCTACCGGCGCCGACGCGAGCACGGAGACTGGTACAACGCCGCCCAGCGCCGCCTGCTCAACCGCTTCCTCGGCCAGCTCCACCACTGCCTTCAGACCCGGCAGCACTTCGACGAACAACACGCCTTCGCCCCACTCCCTCAAGCACCTGCGTGAGCCGGCCATCGGTCACAGGCGCTGTCAGTGCACCCGTCTAGATTCACCGCGTGACTGAGCCTTCCTACCTTGCCGCGGTCCGGGAGTCATACGACACCGTGGCCGACGACTACGCCGCCTCGTCAAGACCCCGTCTGAGCTGGACCCCCTGTCACGCTCGATGCTGACCGCCTTCGTCGAGCTGGTGCAGGCATCTGACCGAGGACCGGTCGCCGACCTGGGCTGCGGACCCGGAAGAGTAACAGCGCACATGGCCGGACTGGGGGTTTCTGCATTCGGCATCGATGTATCCCCAAAGATGATCGAACTGGCCCGAAGCACCTATCCGGACCTGCGCTTCTCCGTGGGCTCCATGACCGCGCTGGAGATCGAAGACGACACGCTCGGCGGCATCCTGGCGTACTACTCCACCCACCACACACCTCCGGACCTGCTGCCGGTCGTGTTCGCCGAGTTCCACCGCACCCTGGCACCCGGCGGACATCTCCTCCTCGCTGGCCACGTAGGCACCGGTTAGCACCGCCGTCCGACACACGGCTATGGCGGCCACCCCGTGTCCTACGCGTCGTATCGGCTGCCCACACACCAGCTCGCTGAGCTGCTGAGCCAGGCCGAATTCACCATCACCGCTCAGCTGGTGCAGGAGCCCGACGAGGAACTGAACTGGAAGTTCGCCAGTTTCCTGGCCTACAAGCCGACTACCGAGGAGCCAGCTTGACCTCCTAGCCCCCTGAGATGTCTCGGAGGGGCGAGGGAAGCGTGTTGGGTGGTTTCGACACCGACCCGACGGCGGCCGACGCGCGCGGAGCTGCCCGTCGGGCGCGGCCTCTTTCCATGCCGCCAGTCCGTCCGACGGACGCCTGCATCCTGCCCCTCCGGGGCGGGAGCGAACCGCCTGTGTCGTGGAGGCCGTCGAAATCCAAAAAATCTTGGCTGTCGGGTCAAGAATCCAGCGGTCGAAGGACTGTCAGGGTGCGTACGGCCGCTGCTTCACGGTGAGGCGCTCGGGGCCGCAGAGTGGAGGGGTTTTCCGTGGAGGGTACGGGCGTTGGCGCCGTCCTCGTGTTTCTGGTGGCCGTGTGTGCGCCCGGGCTGAGTAGCGTGCTGCAGAGCATCGCCTTCCGCATCCGGGCGGCCGGCAAGGCGGAACTGGTACGTGCCAGGCAGGAGCCAGGCCACGGCGCGGCCGGTGAGCGCCGCGGGGCGAGGCAGGGGCGACATGACTGAGCAGCAGACGGCACCGCACGCCGAGGCCGTGTCGGACCTGGTCGACGAGCGGTACGGGCAGCTGGTCGGCTACGCCCGCAAGCGGCTCGCGGCCCTCGACGTCCCGTCGGCGTGGGTGGACGCCGAGGACGTGGTGCAGAACGCCCTCGAGAGCGTCCTGGCCCGCGCCGAGCCGGTCGAGAAGCCGCGTCCGTACGTCTTCGCCGTCATCAGGAACGAGGTGCGGCACGCAGCCCGGCGTTATCGCAGCGGCCTGGGCTACGGGTCCAGAGCCGTGGATGTGCAGCTGGAGGCCGCCGGTCCCGCTGTCGACTCCTGCGGCACGGCCGACCTGCGCCTGGACCTGGAAGCTGCGCTGAACACCCTGCCGCCGCAGCAGCGCACGGCGGTGCTCTGCACCAAGGCGCTGAAGCTCACCCAGGCGCAGACCGCTCAGGTCATGGGGAGGAGCCCGGGGACGGTGGCCGCCCACGTGTCCCGGGCGGTCGTCACGCTGAAGCTGGCCCTGGGCGCGCTGGCTCTGGTGCTGGTCGGCTGCGCCGTGCAGTGGCTGAGGTCGGGCATGTTGCCGATCGAACCCGCCGCGAGCGGTGACGTGGGGAAAGCGACGCTGTTTCTGCCGTGGCAGTGGTGGTCTGCGGCGGTGATCGCGCTCACCGCGCTCGGCGCCGCGCTGGTCACGGTCGGCGCACAGCGTCAGCTTCGACTTCGCACCGGAAGGACCGAGGAAGAGCAACCGCGGCGGCGCGTCCGCTCGGGCGCGGGCACATCCCCGTCGCCGGAGTTCTATATGCAGGATCGCTATTCGAACGGCGTTGGATCGCAGTAGCCGCAGCTGGCCGGGACGTGGCCCGGTGATCACCGAGGGGGCCTGAGTCGCTGCGGGCCTCTTCGGTGATCCCGTCGTGTTCTCCGGAACCCCTCAGCCATGGTTCCCGGATAAGCTCTCACATATGCGGGTTAAAGATGCGACGAACATTGCTACGGAATATCGGGCATGACGGATTTTTAGGGTGAGATGGTGACAGGGTCGGGCATTGAGCGTGCGGCAGCCTCGGGGCTCATCCTTCCGGCGATCGCCGACCTGACCGCGCCGGTGGAGTTCGCTCCGGAGGTCCTCGCCAGGCTTCAGGAGCTCGAGGACCGCAGTCGCGAGCACGAGCAGAACATGACGCCGCAGAACACCCGGGACGGGTACGCAGCCGACTGGAAGGCGTGGGAGACGTTCTGCGCCCTGCTCGATCTCCCGGTGGCCGCGATCACGCCCGGCTCCCTTACCGCGTTCGTGGAATGGCTGTGGGTCCAGGCCGGATGGAAGCCCGGTACGTTCATCGCGCCGTCGACCATCGACCGTCGCCTGTCCGGTGTCGTCGTCACCGGCCGCACCCGGCTGAAGCTGCGCCTGGACAAGACGGTGGCCTCCCGCGCCCGCAGCGTGCTGAAGGCCAAGGTGAAGGAGCTGGAGAAGACGGAGGAGAAGCGCGGCCGCGGTCCGGCGCCGGCGCTTCTGGTGGAGCACCTGCGCAAGGCGGTCCAGGCCGCCCCCGACAACCGGCTCGGGATCCGTGACCGCTCCATCGCGCTGACCCAGTTCGCCATCGCGGGCCGTGAGCATGAGGTGGCGTTCCTGCGCCTGCGCGACTTCCGGGAGCACGAGAACGGGCTCCTGGTCGACGTGCGCGTGTCCAAGGTGAAGCCGCGCAAAGTGAAGGTGAAGTTCGGTACCTGTCCGTCGACCTGCCCCGTGCGTGCCTGGCGGGCCTGGAAGGACGCGGCCGGCCTGACCGACTCCGACGACTTCGCCTACAAGCCGCTGCACCCGCGCTGGCACACCGTCATGGAGGGCGGTCTGGAACCGGAGACGATCGGCCACGTCGTCACCAGGCTCGGCGCCCAGGCGGAGCTGAAGTTCCGGCCCACCGGGCACTCCCCGCGCCGTGGCGCGGCCACCAGCTCCAAGCGCGCGGGCAACGACCGCAAGGAGATCGCGCGCCAGGGCGGGTGGGCCGACAACTCCGCCGTCATGGAGACGTGCTTTGAGGAAGTCGACGGCTGGGAAGAGAACGCCATGAATGGAGTCCTATGAGCGCGCCCAAGCGCCTGACCCTCGCGCAGGCCCAGGTCGTCATCGACGGGGCCACGCTGGTCAAGGCGCCCGACTGGTCCGAGACGAACCACTGGCACGTCATCGCAGCCGACGGCACCGTCCTGGTCGTCGTTACCCCGTCATACGGAGGTGTGGGCCGCACCAGACGCAACGGATGGCGCCAGTACGTTGCCGCCCTCGGCCCCTACGGATCCCGCGACCCGTGGGAGACCCGCGGGGACGCTGCCGTGCGGGGACTCATCGCCTGGAAGCAGTGGGCAACCTCGGCGGACTGATGCGAGCACGGCCCGGGCGGGGGCCAGTCCGTGCGCCTCTCGCGCGCTACTGAACTTGAATGGGTGTTGTCGGGGCGATAGGTCAGGCGGGCGAGCCTGACCGCACCGCGTGTGGATCCAGGTGCGGCACTCGCGCCAAGATGTGCGA